>JAESRM010000140.1 GCA_016764635.1 Planctomycetota bacterium | reverse complement strand
ATTCGCGCCTTTGGCCTTATTCCGGAGGACCCGGGGTTGGGCTTGGCAGGCCTTAGTGCTCATGCATGTGGGCATTCTGTTCACCGTGGACTTCGCGGATCTATCCATGGGTATGTTACTGGTGCACTTGTTCGTCTTTGATCCCGGCTGGATCAAAGCGCGCGCGCGCACCCGGGACGAGCCGGAGGTGATCTACTACGACGGGCAATGCGGCCTGTGCCATGGGGCGATCCGTTTTCTCCTGGCCGAGGATGGCGAGGGCGCTTTCACCTTCGCACCCCTGCAAGGCGACACCCTGGCCGAGCGACTTCCAGAKGGCTTGGGRAAGGACCTGCCCGATTCCATCCTGGTGCAAACCCACGAAGGCCRTTGGCTGATGAARTCCGATGCGGTGCGCCATATCACCAGGGGACTGGGCGGGGTCTGGGGCGCCATGGGCTGGGCCCTGGGGATCGTGCCGAGACCCCTGCGCGATCTGGGCTATGATGCCATTGCTGCCGTACGACTGAAGCTATTCACGAAACCGAGCGGAGCATGCCCCATGGTCTCCTCGCAGCTGATGCGGCGTTTCTTGCCCTAGATAAACGATGGAAGTTGTCCGGTCTCAGTACCCACAGTACCCACAGTACCCACATCAGTTCCGACGGTAGTAGGATGATGCGATGAGTGATTTAGCCAAAATCGTAAACTCCGTTGTTTGTATACCTCACAATTTAGAGATTCATCGAAATCCCTCGTTTGCGGGTCTACTGATGGATTCCGGATATCTCCAGGAGTATGGATTCATCAACACCTCATTGATCGAGCAGGCCTTGCGCGCCAGCCCAGGGTTGATTTTAGACTGGGTTCAGTACTCAGAGGACAAACGGTGTAGCGAGGGATGGTTTATTCGAAATGAGGAGCGCGGTTCCTGGGAGGTAGGATATTATGACATGGACAATGGAGGATACGGTCCGGTTGAATCTTTTTCGGACAAGTTTGTAGCATGTGCTAAGTTCGTGAAATTGGAAGTTGAGCTAACCCGGAGTCAATATTGACGGCGCCTTGAAGTGACATGACCCCCGATGGATTGTCAATTCTCCAGTACCCCGGTACCCCGCACCCAATCTCCTACAATCGACACCATGCTCTCCCCTCAGCTCGCTGCTCCCCCTGCCCCTAACCCAAAACGGCCCCTTTGGAATYCCTATACTCCCATCCGAATGGGAAAGTCGCTTCGGAAGGTCAAGCGATTGCGGGTCAGCGGGTAGGCCCTTGAACCTATTGGTTTGTGAGCGGTTGCCTTTTGGGGAAGGGTTTTAYTTGAAAGGCAAACGCGATGGCCTTTTGCGCACGCATGGAAAGGAAGGCACATTGCGGGAGGAAGCACGCTATCTCGCCGGCAAACGAATTGCCAAGTGAGAGTGTCCCGGCTCGATACTCTCACGGGGTCGTTGGAAACAAGTGCACACTCAAAGGTCCGTGATCTGAATAGCGTGAAGAAAGCACCCGAGCGTCTTTGAACTCTAGTCCGCGGACAAAGACGTGATCCAAGGGAAGGTTTTTGTCGCCCAGGAAAAATGAGGCCGACCAGTGCGGTGTCTTGCGGTGCTCAGAATCCTCGAACGGGACCGGCTCGAAGTCATGCAATAGGTTGTGCACCAACCGCAAGCGATCCCGACGCCAGGTATTGAAGTCTCCGCAAACAATCGCAGGGCCTTCATGCTCAAGGATGCGATCCGCGATGCGCTGCATTTGATCTTTGAGCATGTACATGAAAATCGGTTGGAAGTTGAGCGCATGCACGTTGACARCCAAAASGNNNNSWWKGSYSASCMWMCRCWTRCKCYGTNGGCCWWWRCCRKCWKRRSMGWGRCCNNWMSCANYCKKYWTTSSAGCGTGCGGAAATGGCGGTGATGCTTTGCTCGCAGGCTTCAACCTTGGACAGGGTCGCGACCCCGTTGAATTCCGAGTCGCGTCCCAAGGGGCGGAAGCTCCGGGCAAAGTGGGCCGAGCCTGGGGTTGAAGGCAGCATGGAAGGTAGGACTTCCTGCACGCAGACCAAGTCGTTCTCGGCTAGGTGCCCTTCGAGCTCCTGCCTAGCGCCAGGGCGCTTGGCCAGGTTCCATGAGAGCAGGCGGAAGCCTTGGTCCGCGTCCAAGGAGGGTTCGCCGCAGTTTGCCAAAGCAAGGTGGTCCTGGGCGCGCATGCGCCTCCAGTATTGCTTGTAAGCCCATGCTCGGTTGCGTCGATCGTTCGTGGAGTCCGCCATGCCAGTCCTRTTATCGGCTACATACCCCTGCCGCACCAGCCCTACGATGTAAAGACCGCCTTGGCGGGGCCTGGGTTGTACTCATTCGACGGACTTTGGGTTCGGTGCAACATGGAACCCAGGCAGTTCCGTTAGAAATAGCCTATAGGCGGATGGTGCCGAGACCCACGACGTAAAATGGTTGCGTGCTTTCCACTCTCTTTCTGATCCTGCACTGGAGCCTGGCTTTGTTCCTGACCCTGCGTTTGATGATCAAGCGCAAGCCGGTGGGGGAATCTTTGGCTTGGCTGTTTGTGATTTATGCCATGCCCATTATTGGTGCATTTCTCTATTACGCATTCGGGGAGCGGCGTCAGAGCGAAAAGCGTTTGGCGCATTTTCGCAGTCGGGTTGGCGGGTTGCACGCTTGGCAGAACCGTTTGCAAGGTGCGCATGAAACCGTTCTCCAGGGCAAGGACGAACTCGAACGCAATCTGATCCGATTTGTACGCGGGGCCTCAGGTTTCCCAGCGGTGCAGATCGAAGATTGGAAATTGCTACCGGATTTTGATTCTTCCTTCGAAGAACTCCTGAGGTTGATGGAAGGTGCCCAGAAAACCATCCATTTGGAATTCTATATCTGGGAGGTAGCTGGGCAGGTGACGCGGGTGCAAGAAGCCTTGCTGCATGCGAGTTCACGCGGCGTGACCTGCCGTGTTTTGGTCGACGCCTTGGGCAGTGACCCCTTCATCAACAGTCGGGAACGCCATGAGCTTGAGGCGGCAGGGGTGCATGTCGTCGTGTCCCTGCGTATGCGTCTATTTGGAGCACGATGGGACCTGCGAAACCATCGTAAGATAGCGGTGATCGATGGTCAGTACGCCTTGGCAGGTAGTATGAATTTGGTGGACCCTGTGTTATTCAAATCCGATGCGAAGGTAGGTAGATGGGTCGACGCCATGGTGCGCTTGGGCGGCCAAGGGGCCGCATGTCTGGATAGTGTGTTCCTTCAGGATTGGAGTGTCGAGACGTCCACTCCGTTCGAGGAATTGTCAGATCCTAAGTCAACACAACACACTCCGGTTGAGGCCGACAAGTCCCCCATGTTGGCCCAGGTCTTCCCCTCCGGACCCGAACGCTATCCCGACGCCATCCATCAGGTCTTCATGACCTGCATCTATTCAGCCACGGAAGAACTGATCATTTCCACGCCTTATTTTGCTCCCGACGACGCCATTCACGAAGCACTCATCGCCGCCGCCGTGCGCGGTGTTAGGGTACGTTTGGTGGTGCCCCGCACAAGTGATGTGCGCATTGCTACCTTGGCCGGAGCCGCGCAGTTTTCCACCCTGCTGGAGGCCGGGGTTGAAATCGCCCACTTCCAAGGCGGCCTGCTGCACACCAAAAGCATCACTGTCGACCGCCGCGTTTCCATCTTTGGCACCGTCAATTTGGACATGCGTAGCCTTTGGCTAAACTCCGAAGTCACCCTACTCGCCTATGACCGCCCCTTCACCGCCGAACTCCGGGCTATGCAAATGGCCTACTGGAAGGACTCCGTCCCTTTGGATCTCAAGAGCTGGAAGAAGCGCCCCCGTCATCGCAAAATCCTCGAGGGCATCTGCCGCATGTTTGGGCCCCTACTGTAGCGGTCTCTCTATTCTTTGCGCATCGCCTTTTGCACGGCGAGGGCATGCTCCCCAGGTGTCAGGGTCGTTGCGCCCTCAATCTCCCGCACCGCACACCCCAGTTATGAGGAGAGCCGCGCGAAGCCAGCCCCAAGCTGGCTGAAGCGTAGCGCGGTGGTCCGGGGGCGAAGTCCCCGATGAGGGGGTCCAAGGGGGAGATGGATGATTTGTGCGAGGGTACCGAGACCGGACAGCTTCTATCGTTTGGCTGGCTTCGGACCCTACGTGTCCCAGTTGGGGAGGTTGAGGGGGCTGTGGGGGGCTGGGAGGAGAAGCTGAGCTCAAATTGGGCGGTTCGGGTATGCTGGGCGTTCTCTCTCCAACTCCCCAATCGCAAACTCTCCGATGACAATTCGATTCCGCACGCGTTCACTGGCTTTAGCCTTTGGACTCGGCTCATTCCTTCTGGCTCCGGCCTTCGCTCAGGTTCAGTCCGAACCTCAAAGTACCATTCCGTTTGGCGCCGACTCCGGTTGGGTGCAAAACGATGGGGCCCAGCCGACCGTGATCGCTTCGTATACGGTCCGCGTTCCGGGCGCTTCTTGGATGCGCTTGTTCTTTGATGAGGCCCAGCTGTCCGGTGACYTGGTCGCCGGTACGGGCTCGATCATCCGTTTGACTTCCCATGCGGACGGCGCGGTGCAAGAGTTGAGCGCGGTGAACGTGGCGCAATGGTCGAAGTCGAGTGCTTACTTCAATGGTGACGCGGTCGAGGTCGACATCTTTGCCTATCCGGGCACCGGTTTGARCCGGGTCAGCCTCGATCACTTGGACATGGCTTGGGGCGTCTTCGATAGCCAGTGCGGTGCCAATGACGATCGTTTGCCTTCGACCGATCCGCGCGCGGGTCGCATCTTGCCGATCGGTTGCACCGGTTGGCTGATCGATGATTGCTCCGAGTGTTATCTGACCGCTGGGCACTGCTCCGGCAACATGTCGGTGGTGGAGTTCAACGTGCCCGCTTCTACAGCGGGTGGCGGCTTGAATCACCCTTCGCCCGATGATCAATACGCGGTGGACGCCAGCTCGATTCAGTCGAATGGTGGACAGGGCGTGGGCGACGACTGGGCCTATTACGGTACCTTCCCCAACTCGAACACGGGTTTGGACGCGGGCCAGGCTCAAGGCAGCACTTACATCTTGGGCACGGCGCCCTCGGTTGCGGGCAACGACATTCGCATCACAGGCTTCGGTGTGGATAGCACTCCCAGCTCGCGCAACCAGACCCAGCAGACTCAAGTGGGTCCGTTCCAAGTGAACAACGGCTCGCACTTGGGCTATGAAACCGATACGGAAGGCGGAAACTCCGGGTCCCCTGTGATCTGGGAGCAGACCGGCGAAGCCATCGGCATCCACACCCATGGGGGCTGCAGCTCCAATGGTTACAACTCGGGCACGAGCCTCAGTCACCCCGGCTTGCAAGCCGCGCTGGCCAACCCCCAGGGCGTTTGCATTGGAGTGAGCCTGGCGACGGTCAACCCGCTGCCTAGCACCGTGCCGCCGGGCGTGCCGCTCGACGTGATGGTGCAGGTCTCTGGACAGGTCATCACGGGCAACGTTTTGGTGCACTACAGCAATGGGGGCCCGTACCAGACCTCGGTCATGTCCGCCGTTGGTGGTGGCGTTTACTCCGGGCAGGTTCCTGCTCCGAGTTGTGGTTTCTCCCTGCGCGTGTATTTCACGATCGACTCCCTCGCTTGTGGTTTGATCTACTCACCGGCGGGCGCCCCTTCGACTCCCCATGAGATCGAAGTCGGTGTGGCCACGATGCAATTCGCTGACAACTTCGAGACCAACCAGGGTTGGACCGCTCAAAACCTGGGCGCCAGCACTGGCGATTGGCAGCGCGGCGTGCCCGTCAACGACGCGGGTTGGGCTTACGATCCGTCCAGTGATGGCGACGGCAGCGGTAGCTGCTTCCTGACCCAAAACCAAGTTGGCAACACGGACGTGGACGGCGGCGCGGTGAGTTTGACCTCGCCCCAGTTCAGCTTGCTCGCGGACAGCTCCATCCGGTTCCACTACTACTTGAACATGTCGGCTCCGGGATCCACCGACCACCTCTTGGTGGAAATGAGCTCCACCGGGGTGGGGGGTCCTTGGTTCTTGGTCGAGGACATCACCAGTTCGGGAGGCCTCAGCTGGCGCACCCTGACGATAGACTCCGCCCAGTGGTCCGCCGCTGGCATGACCGCTTCGACGAACAGCCACATCCGCTTCACGGTCAACGACGCGGATACGCAGAGTATCGTTGAGGCCGGCATCGATGGGGTGCAAGTGCGCTCGATCGTGTGCTCCTACGGCAACATCGGCACCAACTACTGTGGTCCCGCCGTGCCCAACAGCAGCGGAAACTCCGCGGTTATCAGTGCCATCGGCAGCGAGCTGGCCAGCGTCAATGACGTGACCCTGTTCGCCGACGACTTGCCCCTGAACCAGTTCAACTACTTCCTGACCGGCACCGGCCAGGCCTTCATCCCGAACCCCGCAGGCTCCCAGGGCAACCTTTGCCTAGGGGGCGTGGGCGGTCGCTACAACCAACCCGGTAACATCCTCTTCAGCGGTGCCACCGGCAGCGTTCAGCTAGACATCGATCTAACCGCCATGCCCACCAACCCGGTGCAAATGGTCATTTCCGGCCAGTCTTGGTACTTCCAAAACTGGTTCCGCGACCAAAACCCCACCAGCGCCTCCAACTTCACCGACGGCCTACAAATCGCCTTCCAATAAACCCGAGGATGGGTGGAGCCAGCAGATTTTTCCTCCACCTGCAAGAGAGCCCCTTCCCGGCAAAGCCGGAAAGGGGCTCTCTTTGCATAGGTGGCGGAGTCGTTCAGCGGAGTACAGGGACCAGCATTGTGGTAGATTTACAAGCCAGGGAATCGATGATGCCTGACGGCCTCGGACCATCGCTGGTGGAAATTACTTGTGTACGCTTTAAGGAGCACGTATGGATCTTCAGTACCCGGCAACAATACCCATTTGTCATGACGACCATCACGCAAAGTACGTTGGTTGGACGAGTCAGGGGGATCAGTTCTTCTTGACTACTCCATTTACCCCGGCGGGAGATGGTGAGGGATGTGAGTTTTTTGCTCTGTATCGGTTCGATTCTGAAGGCAAATTTCTTTCAGCAGAAATCGACAATCTAGGCCCACGAGAGACGCTTGATGGGAGCCGCACAAAAGAGAGGCTTCAATCGATCATCGATAGCCTTGGAGAGGTTCAATACGGCGACATTAATATCCAGCCCTTCCAGGTTGAAAAGGACGGTGTTGAATTTGGGTTGATCCCGACGGAGGCTGATTTTGTCGAGGATGAAGAAGATATGTGCCTGGAGTTTCAGCCAGGTAACTTCATGGCCTTCTACCCACCATGGGATGGAAGCTACGATACTTGATACGTGGTTTGACCCGGTTTGATCAAACCTCAACCGGAGGCATATGAATGCGGAACCTAGTCTCCGGGCAAATCAACACCGAAAACGGCTCATCCATCTCCTGCAAACTCAAAATCCCCAACCGCTCCAGCAGCCCAAAGTACAACTCGCGCGGCTCTGCGACACTCAACTGCAAAAGCCCATGCGAAACCGAGTAGGTGCCCAAGGTCCCATTGAGCCGATGATAAAACCCAACCAGTGGCTGGGTGAGGCACAGCATCATTTCATCCCGGTCCGCWAAACCCGGCAAAACAGGGGGAGCTTCCCCCGTATCGCGTAGGTCGATGACAGCGGGGGCCCACTCGGACTCAATCTCGTAACGAAAAACCCCGTAGCGCCCTTCTGCTCCATTCCACGAGTGCTGCGTCTCATACCGCGCCCGATGCCAAGGAAAACCCCACAAAGCCCGGCAAACACTCACCGTCCAGGACCCCAAAGTCGTGCCCAAAAACCAAACCACCCGCTCACCGCTCAACTTGTCGATGACATAAATGCGGTAGTTGGTCTGATGAAAGTCGAACCTCAAAAACGGCAACTTCGCGAAGTGAAAGCCCGCATCCTCAAACGGCACCACACTCAACAAAGCCAACCGCTCTCCGCCAATCTCAAACGTCTCGATCTCAAAGCGCTCGTGAACATGCGCCCGCAAACGTTCCGCCGGGATGGCATAGGTGATCAGAGCGAAGTGGCGCAGCCCCGTGACAATGTCCATCCAGCCTAAGGGTTTAGGAACAAGTCGTTGTTCGAGCAGAGCGGCTGCGGTGGTCATGACAGGAGGCGCGGGGAGACCGCTTACGCTTGCACAGTCCGGGGAGCGCGTAGGGTGATGAAAATACCGAAGAGCGCGAGTGCCAATGCGGTCAGCAACTTGCCAGGCTGATTGAAGCGATCGAAGGCGGAAGGGGGGTGCAGCTCCTTCCAGGTCGGTAGGCTCTCCAGGCGGGATCTAAGGGCGGTTGCATGGGCTGTCCAGATGTGCAACGTTGATCCGCGGCGGGAGGAGAAGCGGACCAGGTAAGCGTGCAACTTGTCCAATTCGATGCCTTTGGGGACACCGAATTCGGCCATTAGGCTAATGGCAAAGTCGGTGTCATCCATGTAGCCAACGGTGGAACGCTCCAGGCGGTTGCCGGCGGCGTCCGAGCTGTCCGTCGCCGAGAAACCCGCTTGTTCCTTATTGTGTGAGCCCGTCCAAGTTGCCAGCAGGCTGCGCTCTACCGCAGGCGCGAGTTCCTGGATGGACGATGGGTCGCCAAGGTGGTCCAGGATCGACCAGCGCATATGCAGGTCTTTCAGAACGAGGTTGGAGGCCGGGTTCGGAAGATTCTGCAAGGCGCGCTCGGCCTGTAGAGCCGCTTCGGGCCCTGTTAGCGGACGTTCACGCTCAAGGGCCAGCATGCCCAAGAATGCCCGCATGGGGTTGTATCGGCCTTCGATTTCCCTGCCAAATGAAATCGAGGGGTCGTAGTCCTTGGCCACTGAAAGATCGGACTCAGTGAGCAAGTGGGGTGCGTGGTGAGCCAGCGTCCTGGCGTAGTAGTCCTGAGGGAATGTACTATCCCTTTCTAAAAAGGCCTTTTCAAAAGCCTCGGGGTTGGGCAGCGGCCCACCGTCCGATGAGAGGTGGGGGATGATGCTCAGGAGACGCGTGAGCTCGTTGTCATCCATGTCCTTGCCCATGTTCTCCAGGAAACCACCTTCGGCATAGCTCAGTGCTTCTTGCCGCGTCGTGATATGTTCTTGGGTTTGCCGAGCAAAGCCGGTCAAGGCAACCGCTAAGGCAAGCATGAAAATGCCCGAGCCTGTTCTTGGGTTTTTGAGGCGTAGGGGTTGGCCGATGATCGCAAGCAACAGGCAGGTACCCGAACCGACGATCAGCATCAAACTGAGGGGGTCAGACACCTTGAGGTGCAGTTGGAAACGATCCAAAACCGCATTGATACCAAGCTGGCCAAACACGCGCGCAGTTTTGACACGACGCTTGAACATCAGCGTGTT
>JAESRM010000139.1 GCA_016764635.1 Planctomycetota bacterium | reverse complement strand
CGCTAGCGTGAATACGGTGTCAGGCTAGCGCGGGATCCTCCCATAGGGGGGAAGGGGACATGACAATTGGGGTCATTGCACGGGGGGAAACCTCGTGCCCAGGCCCTAGAAGGTCGAAAATGGAACCTGACGATCCTTCTGACCGCTAAAGTCCTGCCGTGCATATTCTTTTCCTCGCCCAACGCGTTCCCTACCCGCCCAACCGCGGGGACAAAATCACTTCCTGGCGCCTTATCGAACGCATGTCGCGGGATCACGAAGTGACCGTGGTCGCCTTCGCCCACGACGATGGAGACCGCGAAGCCGCGCGCATCTTGACCGAGGAAAAAGGCATCCGCACCATCGCCATCGACCACGATGAGCGCAAGAAAAAGATCGCCTCCCTGCCCCTGCTGCTCACCGGCAAACCCCTGACCTTGGGCGTCTACGGTTCGAGCCTCCTGCAGGCCGAAGTCGACAAGCTCATCCCGACCACGGATTTCGCCTACGCGTTCTCCTCGTCCATGGGCGCCTTCCTGCTGCCGCACTCGCTGCCCTGGGTCATGCACATCGCCGAGCTCGACTCGGACAAATGGCGCCAATACAGCAAGCGCTCATCCTTCCCCATGAGCTGGGTCTACGGCCGCGAAGCCAAAACACTCTTGCGCTTCGAACAACGCCTGGCCGCCGCAGCCATCACCAACGTGTTGTGCACCCCGCTCGAAGAGGACATCTTCAAGGAACAGATCCCCGGCTTTCACACCACCGTGCTGCAGAACGGCGTGGACCTGAAGTTCTTCCATCCCGCGCCCGAAAAGACCGAGCCTGGTCGCCTGGTTTTCACCGGCGTCATGGATTACTTGCCCAACACCGACGCCTGCGTGCATTTCGTCCAAGACATCCTGCCCCTGATCCGTGAGAAGCACCCCGAAGTCACCTTCGACATAGTCGGTAGCAAGCCCACTCCCGAGATCAAGGCCCTCGCCAACACCCCTGGTGTCACCGTCACCGGCTTCGTGGACGACATCCGCACCTGGTCCCACAAAGCCAGCATCTCCGTCGCCCCCCTACGCATTGCGCGCGGCATCCAAAACAAAGTGCTCGAAGCTCTCTCCATGGGCCTGCCCGTGGTCGGCTCCACCTCCGCCACCCAAGGCGTGCAAGGCAAGCCCGGCGAACACTACTGGGTCACCGACGACCCCAGCGAGCACGCCCGCATGGTCATCGACCTACTCGACAATCCCGACCAAGCTCGAGAACTCGGTCAAATAGGCCGCAAGTTCGTCGAGGGCCACTACGACTGGGAAGTCACGCTCAAACCGCTCGATAAAATCATCGAAGGCGTTCAATTTCGAACGAGCTAGACGCCATTGCGCCGGATCTCATTTCATACGCTCTCGGGTACGCAAATCTACATTTGAAACGTGAACTCCTAACAGGGGAGATTCCCGCCCTCCATCAATGAACTCCCGACTCTTCAATCCACTGCTTCACGCGGGCGTCATGTTCGTTTTGCCTGTGGCAACGGAGTGGCTTTGGTGGAACCTGGGCGGCCCTGCCTGGCTTGAGTTTTTTGAGTTCGTGATACTTGTAGTTGCAGCGGCATACCTGCTGGTGACTCCTGTTTTAGTAGTCAGACTCGTCTCAAGAACCACCCTGGAGTACGTGCAGATCCTCCTACCGTGTTGCCTTGCCGTGATTCCGGCCCTGTTCGCAGGCATGTACCTTAGGGGTCCAGTGGGCGACCATGAATTGGCTGCATTGACCCACCGAAGCCAGCAAGTTCTAGCCGCGATTGAGACGTTCGAGAAGGAAACGGGTTCTTCACCGGCCACCCTCGATGATTGGGTCCCCAAGCATCTCGCGGAACTGCCCACGACAGGGATGGTCTCCTTTCCAAGCTATGAATACTCGGCCAGTCCAGACCAGCAAGGCCAGTGGTCCCTAATCATTCGCCTCCAACCTCCGTGGGAACCCAAGGGTTATTTGATCTACAAACCCCAAGAGCGCTACGGGCAAAATCGCTCGGATAGCTACTGCAAATACGTGGGCACCTGGGGCTACAAATGGCCGGAACCCTGAACGGCAACGTCCATCTACAGGGTGATTGACTTACCTATCCGTCAAATGTCAATCGCTGACGCCCCACGCGCCAGGTAGCCGTTCAGGGCGCGACCAGGGATCGATACAATCGCCCCGTCATGAAGTCAAACGAAGCGATCGGCCTGGGCCGCTGGCGAGTTGTACTTGGAGCTCTTCTCATCCAGGTTTCCCTTGGCGCCATTTACGCTTGGTCGGTGTTCACTCCGGCATTGAGGGCTGCGGGGTGGTCGAAGCTTCAGACCCAGGTGGTTTTTGCTGTTGGATTGGCGACCTTTGCGTTGATGATGGTGTTTGCGGGGCCTTGGTTGGCACGCCACGGTCCGAAGAAACTCGTTCGCATGGGCGGAGTCACTTTGGGCGCCGGCTACATCTTGGCTAGCTTGGCCGGCGGCACGAACTTCTGGTTGATCCTGCTCGGCGTTGGGCTCGTCGGTGGCGCGGGCATAGGCTTGGCCTACGTGGTGCCGATCGCGGTCGGCATGCGCTGGTTTCCCGATAAGAAAGGCATGATCACCGGCGTGGCCGTGGCCGGATTCGGCTTTGGCGCCATGGGCTGGGTGAAGTTGGCCGGTTCCTGGGGCGACTTGATCGGCGCCGTGGGGCTCAGTGGCGTGTTCATGGCCTATGGCGTGGCCTTCGTAGTTCTGGTGCTACTTGGCAGCATGTGGATGGTCATGCCCCCGGCGGACTGGCTGCCCGAGGGTTTTGAGCCGCCCAAAGCATTGGGGGATGGCGGTGTGAACTTCACACCCCGCGAAATGCTGCGCACGCCCCAATTCCACTTGATCTCCATGACGTTCCTGGTCAGCGCGGGCGCGGGCCTGATGGCCATCGGCCTGATGAAGCTCTATCCGATCGAGGCCTTGACCGCCAACGGTCTCAGCGTGGCCGAAGCCAGCGCCATCGCGGGCACGGCCATGGCCGTGTTCTTCAGCCTGGCCAACGGAGTGGGGCGCATCGTCTGGGGCCTGCTCGGGGACAAACTTGGCCGCAAGCGCTCCGTGGTACTGATGGCCGCTAGTCAAGGCGTACTACTCATGCTCTTCACTTCCATGGCGGGTGACGCCACGACGCTCTACCTGTTCGCCGCCTTGATCGGCTTCAACTTCGGAGGCAACTTCGCGCTCTTCCCGGCCCTCACCGCCGACGAGTTTGGCAACGGCGCCGTGGGCAGCAACTACCCCTGGGTTTTCCTATCCTATGGCGCGGGGGGCATCCTGTTCCCTTTGCTCGGCGGTTGGCTAGGCGACGGTGGCCACTTCCCCTTGGCCTTCTCAATCTCCGGCATACTCTGCCTGCTCGGAGCCGTAGCTTCCTTCCTGGTCGTTCCGCCGCACCACGATGAGGCCGAAAAAGCCTTCAGCGTGCACGGATTCCTTCACAACGCCCACCTGTTCGATGGGCGCGACAAACCCAGCGTGTAAAGCCAACTATTCGGGTCGCTGCTCGTTGGGCGTTGCCCCGTCTTCTTCCTGGGCATCCGAGTCGGAAGCCAGGCGCAGGTGCGATCGTAAGCGTGAGGCCAAACGCGCTCCCGTGTGTTGCTCCTCGTCGATGACATCGTGGGCGCCTGCGGCCTGCAAATCGGCGAAGAACCGGTGGTAGCGGGCTCTAACGATGATGTGCACGTTGGGAGCCAGGGACCGGATGAGTTCCACGATGCTGCGTGCGGCTGCTGGATCGGGGATCGTGACGACTGCAGCTTCGGCGCTAGCGATGCCGATGTGCTCCAGGACATCCGCGTGGGAGGCGTCTCCAATATGCCCTTGAAAACCAAGGCGTTGCGCGGCTCGCACCGAATTCGGATTGAGATCAATGACCGTCACCCCATCCGACTTTTGCTCGAGGGTTTTGCCCACGGCCTCGCCGGCTGGCCCAAATCCGATGATGATCACGTGACCCGCGCGTGGGGTCGCGTGCGCCTCCGGGTCCAAGGTCACGGGGCTGACAAGCCCAACTTTACTCAGCCCCCCAATGACGGCACTGGAGATCCGTGGGGCCATACTCACCAAAAACGGTGTCAGGAAGAGCGTGGCTACAGTGGCCGAGATTATGAGAGCGAAGAGGTCATCGCCGATGATAGTGCCGTGCCCTACAGCCGCGAGCACGAATGAAAATTCACCGACTTGGGCAAGGCAAATACCCGCGGCGAGCGCGTTGCTTTGGGTGAGCTTGAAGCCTCGAAGGATCAGCCAGATAATGAGCGTCTTGCCGACTACGATCGCCGCGACAAAGGCCAAAACTTGCCCSAGATGCTGAACAAACCAGACCGGATCCACGAGCATGCCGATCGAGCTGAAGAACAAGGTCACCAGCAGGGTTTTTAGGGAGGCCACATCAGCGCGTATCTGGGTCGCGAACGGGGACCCGGCYARGATCATGCCCGCCACAAAAGCGCCCAAAGCCGRRGATAGGCCCAATGTGTGCGAGGCCCATGCCGAACCGAGCCCGGTGATRGTCGCCARCAARATGGGYAGGTCCCGRTTGCGTTGCARGGACTCGAACCGCAGTACGCGGGGCACGAATCGATTGAGGAGCAGGWAYAAGGCCAMCACCAGCAAACAGGCGCCWCCSACGGCCTTRGCCACATCCRCGCTGACATCYTGRAGCGTCCCYTGGCTRCCAAGAACCGTGACCAGGAGSACCAAKGGCACAACGGCCACGTCCTGCATGAGCAAGATMCCCARGGCGTGGCGMCCATGATTGCTCTCCATCTCMGCGCGGSTAACCAGCATGCGCAGCACGACMGCGGTRCTGCTCAGGGCCACGATTGCACCGATGGCCAGKGCGGTCCTGGTGGGCAAGCCGMAGGCCAAGGCCGCAGCAAAACCYAAGCCYAGGGTKATYAGAACCTGTGCCGTCCCTCCACCCAATGCCGCGGCTCCCAAGCGCCGCAGCCGCTTCCAGGAAAACTCCAAACCGATGGTGAACAGCAGCAACGCGACGCCCAGTTCAGACAGGGCGCTGACCTCTGCCGCATTGGAAATCACTTGGAAGGCATTGGGGCCCAAGAGGGTTCCCGCGGCCAAGTAGCCCAGAATAGGGCTCTGTTTCAGCCTCTCGCAGACCAAGCCCAAGATCAAAGCGACCAGGAGCAGAACAAGGATATCGAAGAGCAAGTGCCAAAGGTCCATGGGGTCCATTCTCCCAGGAGCCGGGCCCCGTGGCGAGTACTGAGTGGTAGATCCAAAGCACGACCCGCCCCGCTTCAGGCAAAATTGAACTACTCGACCGTACCTCGGGTTTTCTGGTTTGGCGCGTTGTCGCCCTGCGCGCAAACCAACGCCCGGACCCAGAATTTGCTCCCCCGCTCGAACAGGCCCTTTCATTTTCAAGAACCGGGCTGCAACCCCGGGGCGTTTCCCTGGTCTTAAGGGCATGCAAGAAGAAGAAGAAGAACACGAGGAGTCTCGCGCCTGGAATGGGCAGGTGCGCAGGCCCTGGATTCATTGCGGAGTCCTTGCAGCGGCTCTTCACCCAGGCGGCGGATTTTGGTGGCTGGGGTTGGAGGGGTGGCCCAATTCTTGGCTACGCGACGCCTTTACTGCTGGGCGCTGGCATCCGGTCGCTTGCTATGGRGCCCTATGGCTGGCCCTTRTGGCCTTGAGCCCATGGAAAACCCTAAGATCTGACCTAACTGACACATCCCCCGAGGCCTGATTTCGGATACACTGAGGGATCACGGGCCGCCTGTAGAACCTCCCCAGGACCCTTTCCCCGCGACCCGGGCTTGTTTCGACCCCCAATGTCTCAGATTTCCACGCCGGTCCTGCTCCAGGGCCCCTTCAACAGCGCTCGCTTCGGCAAGACCCTTTGCATCGACATCACCACCCCCCACAACAGCTTGGTTGTGGAGCGCGGCAGTGAGCTTCCTAGGGCTTCCCTGATCGTCACCACCGCGGCGCGCTACCTCATCGATAGCTCGCGCAACGGCGACAAGCTCGACCACATCTTGGTCATCGGCACGGGAATCGACCCGGCCGAGCACCCTGACCTGCGCATGATCGTCGAGAACCTGCGCGCCCTCAAAGACAAGTGGTTCGCCCGCGCCAAGCTCGCCTTGCGCACGCGCACCCACAACCTGGAGGCGTACACCCTGCGCTCCACCATCTCCAAGTTCAACTCGGTGTACATCCCCATGGAGTGGGGCACCACCAAGGTCTTCAGCGCCATGACCGGCGACAAGGCCACCGCCTTGGCCCAGATGGTCAAGGGACTGGGTTCCCTGGAGAACGTCACCTTGGAAGCCCAATTCGCCAGCGGCGCAGACGGCAACATGTCCGAGTCGGACATCGCCGCTTGGGTCAAGAAGGTCGAAGAAGCTTCCCCCGCCCGCGTTCACCTGCTCGGTGGCCCCCCGCGCTCGGCCAAGAAACTCACGGCCAAGCCTTCGACCAAACCCCAGCGCAAGAAGATCATGGACAGCTTGGCCGAGAAGACCGGTTTGACCGCTGAGCTCTTCGACGCCGAGACGACCCTACCCGAGTARTCGGCTAGGCCACTYCCCATGRWAAACACGGCCTCGCCGATCGCYCACATGCACGGGATCTCCCGTCGMTTTGGCGATTTGGTAGCCGTTAAGGGCCTGGAGCTCAGCATCGCTCCAGGTGRAGTGGTGGGGCTATTGGGCCCCAACGGTGCGGGTAAGAGCACCACCGTACGCATGCTGGTGGGCCTCTTGGCGCCCACCGAAGGCAGCGTCACCATCGCGGGCATCCGCGTAGATCAGGACCCCATCGGCGCCAAACGCCACATTGGTTTTGTACCCGATGGCGCACCGCTCTACCCGAATCTGAGCCCCAATCAGCTATTGCAGCTGGTCACCGGCCTTTTCGAAGTGCCGGAGGAGTTGGCCCGCGAACGCAGCCAGCACCTGCTCAAGCACTTCGAGCTGCTCGAGCGCGCCGACGATCCTGTGGGGCAATTCTCCCGGGGTATGCGGCAAAAAGTCGCCTTGGCCTGTGCCTTGGTCCACCGGCCCAAGCTTTTGATCCTAGATGAGCCGCTCTCGGGACTCGACGCGCCCTCCGCTTCGCTCATCAAAGAAGTCCTACGCGGTTGGGCCGACGAAGGCGGCGCGGTGCTCTACACCTCGCACCTACTCGATGTGGTCGAACGCGTTTGCGATCGCATGATCATCATCGACAAGGGTGAAATCGTAGGCCAAGGAAGCCTGGATGAACTTCGCGAGCAATCCGGCTCATCGGGCACCCTGGAGCAGGTCTTCTTGAAATTGTCCCACGCGGACGATCCGGCCCAACGCGCCAAAGAGCTGCTGGGCGACCTGCGCGGGAACTAGCAGGCCGGCCCGCTAGGGTCGCTCGACGCGAATAGAATCGCCCACCGCGATTTCACCCGACTGCTGGACGGAACAGAGCACGCCGCGACCGCGCTTTCCTTTTCGATTGGCGCGTGCCACACGTCTCGCGGATTTGAGCCCAAAGCGTTCAAGGAATAAGCCGCAGGGTACATGCGGTTGATCACTGACCTCTAAAATGGCACTGCCCACCAGCAGGCGTGTCCCCCCCGGTAGATTGGCTTCACTCAAGTCCAAGTCCACCTGCAGATTGTCCCCCGAGATAGTCATGCGCTCTTCGCTTTCCGAAACCGCGCGCAGTACATGCACATTGATCAAGCTCACCTCACCCTCTTTGGAGTCGGGGTTTTGGCTGCGCCTATCTCCGATCACGCCCTTGCCCACCTCCACCCGCACCGTAGCAGGCGTCAAACGGGCTCCCACACCACCTCCGGCGGGCCGTTGCACCAATAGGTGAACGGTGCCTCCATCCAAGGGCGACTTCGGAAGCGCTCGAAACCAACTATCAAAGCGGAATGAGAAATCCATTAGACCTTCGCAGCGCCGTCGACCGGAATGGGCTGGAATTCCTTATCCACGGCAACCATGGTCACTTGGGCTTCGGTCACATAGGCGTGATCTCCACCGCCGAAGCGGCGTTGAGCCCAGACCGAAACGTGCACRGTGATGGAGGAGCGCCCCACCCGCGCGGTGCGCGTGAAGAACGAAACCAAATCGCCCACGTACACCGGCGCTTTGAAATCAATCTTGTCCATGGACACGGTCACGACCATGCCTGCGTGGGATTTATGGGCTTCCGTCGCGGCCGCCAAGTCAATCTCAGCCAGGATCGTCCCACCGAAAATGGTCCCCACGGCGTTCGTGTCCTTGGGCATCATCACGCGCCGGATCGAGGGCATCTCGTCCTCGGGGAAGCGTGCTTCGGCATCCTCGATGTTCTTGTGTTTGTGCTTGGATTCGCTCATAGGGGTGTCCTTAGCCTTCTTGCAGGCTCTTGCGAGCCCATTCTGCTATGCGCTCGCGAACAATGTTCAACTGGCCTTTGAAAAAGTGGTCGGCACCTGCGATTTCCTGCACGTCCAGGCGTTCAGCCAATCCAGGTAGATCCTGAACGAATCGCTCGCGCGTTCCAAAGGGGTCCAGCTCGGCCATCAAAGCCATGCCTGGTTGCTGGACATCCTTGGCAAATTCCAGGTCATAGATACTGACTGGAAAAGCGATCAGGCAGATCTGCCGCATGCGCGGCTCGGTGAGCGCCACGCTCGCCACGGTCCTGGACCCGAAGGAAAAACCGGCGCCCCATAGCTGCAACTGCGGATAGCGATCGGCCATGAAATCCAGGGCCGCGACCAGGTCTCCATCCTCGGCGCCTTCGCCATCATGCACGCCCGCACTCAAACCCACGCCGCGGAAGTTGAATCGCAGCACGGCCAAGTTGGCGTCTTGGAATCCACCGGCGGCCCGGTGCACCACGTTGTTGCGCATGGTGCCACCCAAAGTGGGCGGGGGAGGTTTGGGATGGGGATGACAGACCACGACAGCCGCGGTCGGCGCCTGATCCTTGGGTTCCCATAGAAGCCCTTCTAGCACCCCTGCGGGGCCTTGAAACGTCACATGCATGCCCGGAAAGGTAGCAGGTGCCAGCCCCCGTGTAGTACCGTAGCGCCTGAATATCTTGGCAAAGCGATGCAAAGCACAACGAGCATGGGCATGACCCGCAGAATCTGGAAATTAGCCAAGGCCCGCCTACAAGGCGAATGGTTTGGCGAAGGTGGTGGAAGCTTGCCTATAGCGCCGCTGCTCTTCCAGGGCATGGTTTCTTCAGCGCTGCTATTTGTGGTGCGCGGCGACTTGGATCCCCACGGCCACGCGGTTTTTGCCTTCACTTTACTGATGGCCTTGAGCCTACTTTCGCTGCTCGGCGAACTGGCGCCCCTGCTGGCCCATGACCCCGCCGAGGAATGGGTGGGTGGCTTGCCTGTGCAACCGCG
>JAESRM010000036.1 GCA_016764635.1 Planctomycetota bacterium | reverse complement strand
ACGCTGGCGGCAACATGAGCCCCATCTAACACCACTGTCACCCCCGCCTGGGAACATATTTCCGCCCGCCCCGGCAAGCTCGCTGCGGCCTGAACACGCTGGTTCAACAGTGAACCTCTCAACCTTGAAAATCCCCTTTGGCCAAGTAGATCCAGGCCTTTTGCGGCCAAGGCCACATTGCGCTGGGCATAGGTGCCCACTGGCGCGACCGTCTCCCAATACACCCCGCGAGCCATGGCCACATGGGCGATCGCGCTGCCAGCATCCGCGTCGATCCCCAAGCTTGGGTCCAGTGGGACCCCCAGGGCCAGCACGCTACCGACCTTCAATATTCCGGCCTTCTCGCGAGCAATCTCCCGGTGGGTAGACCCCAGAATGTCCGTGTGCTCAAGCTCTATGGATGGGATCACGCACAGCTCGCCATGCACCACATTGGTTGAATCCAGGCGTCCGCCAAGGCCCACTTCTATCACGGCCCAATCCATGTCCGCCTGGGCGAAACACAGAAAGCCCGTAGCTGTAACCAAATCGAACCAAGTGGCTTCCAAGCCATCGGTTCCTTCCTTTTGCGCCAGATCCCGCACATCCAAAACTTGCTCGAGGGCAAGGGCTAGCGCATCGTCACACACCCAGTCCGAATGAAGGCGAATGCGCTCCCGCATGTGCTCCACATGCGGCGATGCATAGACGCCAACCTTGTACCCAGCCTCCATCAAGCCGCCAGCAATAAGCCGTGCTACCGACCCTTTCCCTTTGGTCCCGGCCACGTGCACCGCGCGCCACTTGCGGTGGGGATTGCCAAGGCGTTCCATGAGGTCGACCATGGGGGCGAGATCCACCCGCATGGCTCCCTTGCGCACACGCTTCTCCCAGTTGATTCGACCGTTGAGGCGTTCCAGGCAGTTTTCGAGTGGGTCCATGGCTTGCATTGAGGTGTACCCGAATCGGATGCCATGTCCAGATGTGAGTCAGAGGAATGCGCTCCAGGGCTCCACAAAGGGGGTTCCTGGCTCATGTGTGGCTATTTCCCAGCCAACATTGAAACGAAACGGGAAGAGACCGATAACAAAAGGGCAAGCCTAAATAGCAGCACAAACTCCCATGGGCGAATTACTCCACCGAATCAAAATCTTCCTCTTTCGCAGGGACGGGGCACAACCCCAATACCTGCAACTCAAAGCGAAGCAAGGCATGGAGTCCCTCTGGGGCCCTTTGCAGAGCGAGCTTGGCTTCGGTGAGAAGCTCGAAGGCGCGATTCGATACCACGTACGCGCCGACCTGGGCATCATGGTTCCAGGCCAAGTCCTAGACCTCAAGATCCCAAGTCACTTGAACTTCGGCGACGAAGACGTGGTCGAGTGGAGCTACGGCTACCAGTGCGTAGGCCGCTTGGACCAAGAGCTGCTCGCCCGCCACTGGTCAGAATTCCGCTGGGAAAGTTTCCCCACCGCCTACGCCACCATGGGCCTAGAGTTTGACCGCCAGGCCATTCTGCGGCTGCACTCGGATCTACTAGCGGCCTGAACAATCGCCCCATTAACAACAGCAGCCTCCCCCTGGATCAAACCGAGGGGAGGCTGCTGTTGTAGGTGGAGTCCTAACTCAGGAATCCGAGCTTAGGAATCTTCGCACCTAGGACACGTTTCGAATCGCAGTCGAACAAGTCCTCGATCAGGGTCGAGTAGAGGCTGCGGAAGTCTGTGGAGTACTTGACGTCCCCATCATCCAAGTCTGCCAGGTTCGGAGCTTGTCCGAAAATCCCCCCCGTGATGTTGTGCCCAAACACGAATGAGGGGCCGCCCTTGCCATGGTCTGTTCCTTGGCTACCGTTCTCCTGAACCCTGCGCCCGAATTCGGAGTATGCCAACACAACGGCGTTGCGCCCGATTGGGGTGCGCGCCAAATCTTGCATGAAAGCGCCCAGCGCTTCATCCAAGCCGGTCATCAGTCTGTCGTGGGGATTCTTCTGTCGCGAGTGGGTATCGAAGCCACCACTGGTGGTCGAAAGTACACGCGGGGGAGCCCCCACGGGAATGTTCATCAAGGCGGCAATGTCGCGTAAATTGCTCCCTAAGGGCGTTTTGGGGTAAACGACGGACGTTCGATAACCTGCCGTGGCCGCACGGATACGCAAGGATTCATGGCGTGCGCTGTCCTGAATTTCGCGGATGCGTTCCAAGGCACTCGCCTGTCCAGATCCCAACTTGTGCCGGCGAGCCTTGCCCTTGGGCTTGGCCTTTTCGAAGTTTTCGGGTCCTGCCCCCAACAACGCAAAGTGGGCCGGGTTTTCGATCGCAAGGAACGAGCGTGTCGCGGATCGGTGGGCGTTCAGCGGGTCCCTACCAAAGTGTACGACGGCCTCGCTGCCGCGTTTGCGCCAGGCCAGGTCACCTAGGCTGGCAATCCAACCGGGGGCCGCACCGGCCTTCTCAAGGTTGGCGCTGTGCCAAATGTCGGTGGCCCTGAAGTGCGACCTGACACGATTGGGCAACCCCACGCTCTCGATGATCGCCATGTTGCCCTCGTTGAAAATCCGCGCAAAGCTCTTCAAGTTGGGGTTCAAACCGTGGGTCGGATCCAATCGGATCGCATCTTTTGGCTCAACCAGAGCGTTTGTGCGAAATTTCAAGTAGAGCGGATCCTGCAGCGGTATCACCGTGGACAATCCGTCGTTGCCACCTTTCAGTTCGAGAAGGATCAAGGTGCGCTGCACCTTGGGATCCTTACCGATCACTATCGGTTGAGCCCAAACGTTCGTCCAGGGTGTCGCAGCAAGCGCGACGCCAGCCTTTAGAAAAGCTCGGCGGTTGTAGTTCATCGGGTTCATATCCATTACTCCAGGTTCGCTTCGGGAAGGGAAAGGATCAGGTGCACCGTCTGCATCAGCAGTATTCGGGACCTCTCAGGCGTCTTGGCCATTTTCCCTTCCTTGATGTTCATTTTCTTACGCCCCAGTTTTAGAAACTGAGTCACGCGCCGTTCCGTGTCGGGGGCGGGTGCCACCGCGAGCAGTTGATCGAGCAAGACCCGCGCAATCTCAGTGTCTTTGGTGACCTTTTGCAGGTTGAGCCAATCGAGGACCGGCACTCTCACGGTCAGCTTTTGTCGCCTGACCTGATTGAGGATTTTCGCCAGAGGACCCCCGCGAGCCTTGGGCTTGGCCATGTCCCCGTCCATCTTGTCGGAAGCCTCCTCCATCATCTCGTCCATGAGTTCCAAGGCTTCGCTCATTCCTTCGCGCAAGTCCGTATTGGAAACTTGACCTATCATCGCGCCGATCACATTGCTGCGCAGAATGCTCGACGCCTCAGTCAACCATGCATAGCCACCATCCCAGCCCTTCACGCTGGGAGGATTCATCAAAGTTTGGCCCAGCACGGATACCGCATCGGATAGGAACTTTGCATCGGGTTCCACCTGTAGGCGGCGACTCGATCCGATCATAAAATCGACTGGCGATTGAATTTTCGCGCCAACGACTTCAGGGCGATAGAACGCAGGATCGCTGAACAAGTGGCGGAGGAAGGGTTTGATCTCATAATCCCCATCCACTAGCAACTTCGCGTAAACCTGAAGACGCTCCTCGTCGGGTGCAAAACCCTCGAACTCCTCGATCAGGCGCGTGGCGACATACCTAGGGCAAGCGGGCTGCTCCAAGAGCAATGCAACTAAATCCTCACCATCCATCGTGTTGCTGTATCCCAAGACCGTGATGGTCTCCTGATCGTGCTGCTTTTTGGAAAATGCAAATCCATCGCCGCGCACGGTATATCCCGTCAACGCCCGCGCCGCTTGGCGCACATCCTCTTCGGTGTAATTGCCTTCGCCAAGGGAGAACAACTCCATCAACTCGCGCGCAAGGTTCTCATTGGGCTTACGGCGCCGATTCGTATTGTTGTCCAAGTAGAGCAACATGGCCGGGTCCTCGACAATGGCGGCCAAGAGCTCGCCATAGTTGCCAAGCCCATGCTCGCGGAAGAGTTGATTTTGGCCGATCATGTAATCGGACTGCTTGACCTTTTTTGAACCACTCACCAGCCAACCGTGCAGGATCAAGGTCATGCGCTCGCGAAGGGGATCCTCCGTGTGCATCATCTGCGTCACCCACCAGGCCGAGTATTCTATGATTTGAGCGCGATTGAGAAGGCGCACGCGCTTGGCTTCCTTCTGGCGCTGGTCCGTATTGGCGCCGAACAATCCCTTGCGGTCCGCTCGATGGGCCGTGAACTCGAAAGGTTCCGCCGGCTCGCCGCCCTCCAACAAGGAATCGATCAGAGCCTGCTGGCCCGCCTCATGCCAGTGCCGGACCTCAGCGCTGGTCGCTCCGAACGCCGCCCGATTCAACAGGTGCTCCACTTGGATCGGGGTCCAGCGCACGGGCTTCAGGTTTTCGTGCGGTTGGGTCCCCTGGCCCTGGGCCCCCCCGAGGAGCCCTCCAAGCACCATGCCCTGCCATATATACTTTCGGTAATTCATAGTTCGGTTCCTTGCGGTCTGCCCATTCAACCTCCCTTAGCTTAGGGGGTTTTCCAAAAAGCTGAGAACACTTGCTCGACGGCCCCAGTGGACCCGAGGACCCCGTACAAGCGTTGCCCTGGGGCCCCAGATGCGCCAGACTGTTCCACTTCGACCCTAGTCGACCCTTTCCAGGACCCCAAGATGCCGAGCCCCCCCTTAGATTTACGTGTTTTCCTGGATCTGCTGCGCTCTTCGGGGGAACTCGTCGAGGTGGAAGCCCAGGTCGATTCCAAGCTGGAGGCCGCCGAAATCCACCGCCGGGTCATCGCAGCGAACGGTCCCGCCCTGCTCTTCCGCAATGTGAAAGGCGCGTCTTTTCCCCTGGCCACCAACCTGTTCGGAACCAAGCGCCGGGTCGAACTCGCCTTCGGCCCCAAGCCCGGTGACATCATCTCCCAAGTCGCGCGCCTGCCCGAAGAAATGGTGCCGCCCTCCCTGGGCAAGCTGTGGAGCAAGCGCTCCCTGTTCTCGGACCTGGCCAAAGTCGGCAGCAAAGTGCGCTCGAGCGGCCCCGTCACCGAAGTCATCGAGAAGCAAGCCGGACTCGGCCGATTACCCGCCCTGACCACATGGAAACGCGACGGCGGCCCCTTCCTGACCCTGCCGCTAGTCCTCACCCACCACCCGGAAACCGGCGTGCCCAACTTGGGCATGTACCGCATCCAGATCTACGACGACAAGCAAGTCGGCGTACACATGCAAATCGGCAAAGGTGGTGGATTCCACCTCGCAGCAGCCGAGGAAGCCGGTCAGTCATTACCCGTGCGCATCCATTTGGGCGGCCCGCCCGCGCTCATGCTCTCCGCCATCGCGCCCCTGCCCGAAAACGTACCCGAGCTACTGCTCGCCAGCCTGTGCCTTGGCCGCAAGCTGCCCATGGCTAACGACCCCACAGGCTCACACCCCATCGTCTCCGGCGCCGAGTTCGTGCTCTGCGGCGACATCCAACCCGGCGCCCGGCGCCCGGAAGGCCCATTCGGCGATCACTACGGCTACTACTCCGAAATCCACGACTATCCGAGCATGCGCGTGGACACCCTTCTCCGCCGCCCCGACGCCATTTTCCCCGCCACCGTGGTCGGCAAGCCGCGCCAAGAAGACTTCTTCATCGGCGACTACCTGCAAGACCTGCTCTCGCCCCTGTTCCCCCTGGTCATGCCCTCCGTGCTCGACCTCTGGTCCTACGGCGAGACCGGCTACCACTCCCTCTCCGCCGCCCGCGTCCGCGAACGCTACCGCCGCGAAGCCATGATGAGCGCCTTCCGCATCCTGGGCGAAGGTCAACTCTCCCTGACCAAGTTCCTACTGCTCACCGACGGCAACGTGGACCTGCACGACTTCCCCGCCACCCTGCGCTACATCTTGGAGCGCGCCGACTTCCAAAGCGACCTGTTCCTGATGCCCCACCTGGCCATGGACTCCCTCGACTACGCCGGGCCCGCTATCGATCAAGGCTCCAAAGGTATTCTGCTGGGCGTCGGCGAACCCATCCGCAAACTACAAAGCGAGTTCCACGGCCAACCCCGCCCCGGCACCCAAAACGTGCACGTCTACACCGCCGGCTGCCTAGTCGTCGAACTAGACCCCAAAGCCACGCTAACCCCGCTAGAAGTCGCCCAAGACCCAGCATTCGCCGATTGGCCCCTGGTCGTCATCTCCGACGACGCCGAACGCGCCACCCGCTCCGACACAAACTTCCTCTGGTCCACCTTCACCCGCTTCGACCCCGCCAGCGACATCTGCGCCAAACAAACCCGCCTAATCTCCAACCACGCCGCCCACACCCCACCCATAGTGCTCGACGCCCGCATGAAAAAAAGCTACCCCGAAGAGCTCTTCTGCGACCCGGACACAGCCAAACGAGTCGACCAACGCTGGACCGAGTACTTCCCCAGCCGCAAAGTAGAAATGGGCGACTCCGACCGCGGCCATTTGGATTGATCGAGACCGGACAACTTCACTCTTTTTTCGGCCCATCCCACACATCATCTCGCAGCCCCGCACACGCCGAAAAACGATTGAAGTTATCCGGTCTCGGTATCCCCCCGGTCTCGGTATCCCCCGGTCTCGGTATCCCGCGCCGACCACGGACATTTGGATTGATCGATTCGGTAGGGCAAGTACTCTAGTATCGAGCCGAAAGGACTCGTATGGACACCTGTTTGCTTTTTGCTCATCCATCAAGCCAGCCCTTGAAAGCCCCAGCGAAGGCTCCTGCATTCCATTAGATCCCATTGTTTGCGGTCAAGACCGCTGCATGTCTCCAGAATTCGTTTAGCGATGACTCTTACACTCAGCCCAAAAAAGGTCTTGAGACTCCTCCTGGTAGTCATCTTTATGTTGTTCATCGCAAACGCGGCTAGCCTGACCTCTAGACATGGCCTTGGACATCGCTTTGACATAGGTGGGGGGATCTTTTCGCTCTTCAACTTCGATACCGAGAGCAACATACCGTCATTCTATTCGGCGCTTGCCTTAGTTCTAGCCTGCGTACTGCTAGGGACAATCGCCGCAGCGCAAAAGAAGCTCGCTGCCCCCTACTTGCCGTGGGCAACGCTGTCAGTGATCTTTGCATTCCTATCCATTGATGAAATTGCGGCTCTCCATGAGCGGCTCATCGGAACAGTGAGGAACATCTTGGGTGCACAGGGACTCTTCTACTTCGCCTGGATCATCCCCTATTCGATAGGCCTCATCATCCTCGGTATCGTCTACATCCGATTCCTACGCGCGCTGCCCAAGCGGACCGCAATCCTGTTTGTATGCTCCGGTTCCATATTTGTCCTAGGAGCGATTGGATTTGAAATGCTGGGGGGAATGCGAGCGGAAGTACACGGGACTACCGGGTTCATTTTCGCCCTCCTCTATACAGCTGAGGAGTCCTTGGAAATGCTCGGAATCGCCTTGTTCATCTACTCGCTTCTGGAGTTCATCGGGGAAGAACATGGACGCATTGAAGTGTCCATCGCCTCCAGCAAGCCCCATCCGTAGATTGCGGGCTCCATCGAAAGCAGTCCCGAGTAGGGCCGCCGAATTTCCCGATCATTCGCATCCCGGTCAATGCTGGTATTGCCTAGGATCTCGCCATGGATCCTTTCTCCGTCGTTCTCTTCCCCTCGCTGGTCGCTGCTACTGCAATTGCGGCCTTCTACGGGTGTGAAAAGGAACTTCAGACGGTTTGCGGGAGCCTCGAGAAGCTCAACCCAATAGAGCTCAAGCCCTAGTTTCAATTGCGTTTGAGCCATGAGGTTCAAACGATCCCCCCCCGAACCGTCTTGATCGACCCCACCGAATTTCAGGCCCTTGCCGCAGGCATCGACTGCACGATTACTACTGAAGCGAGCGCGCGCTTGTTGGCTTTTTTGGAGGCCATGCTCGTCGAGAACAAGGTCGTGAATTTGACCGCGGTGCGCGATCCCGAAGCTGCGGTCATTTTTCACGCGTTGGATTCGGTCGCAATGGCCAGTTTCGCCTTCAAAAAACCTCCGGTGAGAGCCCTTGATCTTGGAACGGGCAACGGTTTCCCGGGCGTCGCAATCGCCTGCCTATACCCCGAAACCCAGGTGACTTTGATGGATCGTCGTATCAAGAAGCTGCTCGCGATCTCGCGCGCGCTTACAGCTTCAGGCTTCGATCCCAATCAACTTGAAACCGTGCAAATGAATGCAGCCGAAGCTCCCGCCCACGGTTACGGAGAGACCTTTGACCTAATCACCACGCGCGCCGTGGGCCTTCCTGAGGAAATGGGAATACTGTCCGCCCCCTTGCTCACGCGCGGCGGACGGATGCTCACTTGGCTCAGCGACGGCACTGAAGCCCCTGCCCGTCTGCAAAGTGGCTTGCGCCGCATTGCGCAAGTTGAGTACACCTTGCCCGCGCCGGCAGATCGTGTACGCCGTTTGGCGCACTATGGCTCTTAGCCTTCCCCAACCGACAGCCGCGAAGTGGACGAAACTAAACCTGGTTCGGTATTGTCGACTTCGCGGCTGTCGGTTGGCCTTTGCCCCAATCATCGGGTGCAACAAACCCGCGTTCGATCTCATGGTCGCCTCTCATACCTACGATCAAGTTGGGGCCGGTGCAATCTGCGAGTGACCAAGGTCGCATGCCCTCGCCTGCAGGGAGGCACGACTGATTCGTAAGCCAGTTGGGCTTGATCAACTCAAACCAAGACAACTCCAGTCCGCCAAAATCGGCTTCAAAAGCGCTTCGCGTGCACCACCAAAAGTGCTCGTGTGCAGGGTCAATATGAATCTCACTGCCAACAGCCGCCGATGGGATCACAGCTTTCATCAACGAAAGGTCGCGAAACAGGTGACCCTTGAGCAAGACGAAAGCCTCGTCCACGGCCAGTCCCCTGTTGGCTAGCAGTTCCTGGGCCACAGGGTGCTCGCAACGCTTCGCTTGGTGATGCAGTAGGTGCTGGCTCTTGCGCGCTAGGTTGTCGCGCAGGTTTGGACCTACCCACGAGCTCAATTCGTCCCGCGGGCCAAGCTCAAGATAGTATTTCGCCGCGACCTCCCAATGACCCGTGCGTCCCGTCTGCCGGTCGTGAACGATGAGGTCCAGCTCGCCGTAGGTCCTCTTGGCATCCCGGATTTGGAGGTTGCGCGCGAGCAGATCGTACCTCGGACTGGCATCGAGCCAGAAGGCTATGAGGTTCTCGAAGTACTTACCCAGCTTTTGGTGGCCGACATGCTCAAGGGCAAGCAGGGCCGCTTCCGCCAGAACCTTCTGGGTAAGCGCGTCGACTATTCGGGCCGTTCGGTCATCGTGACCGGTCCGGAACTCAAGCTGCACCAGTGCGGCCTGCCGAAATTGATGGCCTTGGAGCTGTTTAAGCCATTTGTCATTCATGAGCTGATTGAACGTGAGCTGGCTCATAATATTCGTTCGGCAACTCGTTTGATTGAGCAAGGTATTCCTGAGGCTGCTGCTACAGCACTGGCT
>JAESRM010000035.1 GCA_016764635.1 Planctomycetota bacterium | reverse complement strand
GTCCACTTTTTCCTTTTGCTCCACGACGGTCAGGCCGCTGGGGTTCTCCTCCACGGAGACGCGCGGGTCGACCCACGGGTCACGACGGCCACGGGGGCCGCGGTATTGGAAGGTGTGCAGGCGAAGGGCCTGACGGCGGCGGTTGATCTCCCCCATCAGCAAGTCACGCTTGCGGTCGTAGTTGTCGATCGCAACGGCCTTGGCCGTGGTCTTGGGCTGGTAGACGTAGGTCTCCACCTCCATCTGGATCGTGTGCTGGGCAAAGCCGAGCTCCTCCATATCCCTTCGCGAACCTGAGCTCAGGCGAAAGTTGGGCACCGCCATGAAGCGCGAGTGCGTTTCGATGCGGTTCAGGAAGTCCATGAACTGGAAGGTGTCGCCGGTCATCTCCAGGGTGTAGCTGAAGCGATAGAAGTCCGACTTGGAATTCTTGTCCTGCTTGGTGGTTTGGTCCTTGAACGAATCAGGGTCCACACCGGATTCCCGGGAGTAGTTGTAGAAGTTCTTGATCAGGTTGCTGGCGCCGTCTGTGGTAGGAAGAATCTCTTCGAAGACCACTGCCAATTCCCGCAGGACGATGACGTCCTTGACCAAGTTAGGAGTTTCCGTGATCGTCTTGCGAGCGACCTGAATGTCCTTGGTGAGCCGATCGATCGCAGCGCGACGCCCGGCGATGTAATCCTGCTGGGTGACGATCGCGTAGCCGCAACCAGAGGTCACGATTGCGAAGACCAGACCGAGGATTATCCAAAATTTGCGGTCGTTCATTTGGATTTCTCCTCCTTCTCGCGCAGGGCCAGACGTTCGTCCGGGCTACGCAGGGTGAGCTTCAGGGGGAAGACCCAGTTCACGGCGGGGATCAGGTCCTTGTCGGTGTCGTTCTTGCGGCCCTGGGGTCGGTTCAATGTGTCGAAGTCATCGATGAATGTGGTCAGGTCTCTGTCGACCACGTCATCTAGAAAGTTGGCCATGCGGTCCCACTTGTCCGAACCGGAGTGCCCGTTGGCTTCAAAGGAACCGAAGTTCTTGGAAGAACGGCCCCTGCGAGCCTGCTGGATGCGTGCGGTGGCATCGTCGAACCAAACGAAGTGGTCCACGTCGTTGCCAGCGTTCACCACGTCGATCAACTCATCCATCTTACGCGTCCAAAGGACACGGTTCTTGGTGATGTCGCTCAGGGTTTGTTCCCGGGAGCTGAAGAGCTCGATCTCGGTGGCTAGAGCATCGTGGTAGGCAACCTGGGGCTTCAAGCCATCCATGTTGACCTGGTGCCCATCGAGAATGCCTTCGACCTCGCTGGTCACCGCAAAGTGCAGTTGCCCAAGGAACGCAAGCAGACTGGCGTTGAGTGCGACAATGCCCGCAATGGCGGCCATGCGCTTCACCGGCATGCGCGTGCGCTTCCGGTATTCGTCAGGGAGTAGGTTGATATGAATCATTGGGACTGAACTCTTGATGCAAGGCCGACAGCGACCACCAAAGACGGGGCCCAGGCTTCCAGCTCTTCCACGTCGACGCGATTCACGTCCACTCGAAGAGCTTCCAGGGGGTTCCAAGTACGCGTCGGACGGGCCGTCGCTTGTTCGATGTACTGCGCCACGCCAGGGGTCAAAATGCCTCCGCCGGACAGCAGGGTCTCTTCGACCTGCACGCCTTCATGGTGCTCCACGTAGTCGATGGAAAGGGCCAGCTCACTGGCGAGTTCCTCAAGCACGGGCTGCACAGCGAGGGCCACTTCGGTCTTGTGACCGTCGGAAGCGCGCTTGATGGCTTCGGCTTCGAAGCCTTCCACGCCCAAGCGCCGAACGATGGCTTGGGTCATGTCGGCTCCACCGATGTTGATCTCGCGGCTGAAGCAGCTTTCGCCCCCCACCAGCACATTGACCGAGGAGCGCGTGGCGCCCACATCGACCAACGCAATGGCGCTGGCGAGACCGTCTTCGGCGTTGGATTCCATGGGCAAGCCGCACAGTTCCCAGGCGTTCGCCACGGCGAAGAGGTCCAGGTCGATGGCAATGGGCGTAAGACCTTGGCCTTTGATCATTGCAGCACGTTCCTCAAGCGCTTCCTTGCGGCAAGCGGCCAGCAGCACGGTCATGGTGCCGTCTTGTTTAGACCCACCCTCCGCGTCGCTGACAGCGTGCACGCGATTGCGCAGCGCTTGGCAGTCCATGACCACATCGCTCAGGTCGAACGGCAAATATTTGTCCGTTTCGAACTTGATGGCCTGCTGCAACTCTTCGTCGCTCATGCGCATCATGGGGATGTAGCGCACGACGGTGGACTCGCCGGATACACCGGTGACCACCTTTTTCGCGCGAAAATGGCCTTCGTTGAAGACCTGCTGAATGGCCTCCCTAACGCTACCACCGGGGGGGATTTCGGCCCGGGCAAAGCCGGTGACCACAGGTTCCAACCCGTCCATGGTCAATTCGATGGCCTTGACCACTGAACTGCCGAGATCGAGTCCGACTATGCTTTTTTTTCTTCCGATCACTTTCCGTGCTCGCCGTAAGGGACGTTTGGTTGCACACACAGGGGATTCCAGGAATCCCGACAACCCTCACGGCGCCCATCGACAATATCAGTGGATCGGTTTAGGACATTTCTTGGAATCCAGAGGCCACAAGGGCTCTCAGAGCCTGCAAAAGGGCCTCCCCATCGGCTCCGCTCACCTCGATTCGGAGCACATCCCCCTCCGCAGCGGAAAGCGTCATCAGGGAAAGGATGCTTTTGCCGTCCACTTTCCTGTCGTGGCAGCCCACGACCAAGGAACTTTCAAAWCCCGTGGCCAGGGAGGCTATGGCGTGACAAGGCCTGGCATGGAGCCCCGTGGCGTTCACGATGCTCAACTCGGCCTGCAGCAGCTGACTTTCCGAATTGGGGGACATGCGGACTTCGCCGGGGTCAATTCCCCTTCTGGGGCAGTTTCTCCCGGAGGAGCTCGATCAGCTCGCTGCGCTTGCCCGCCCGGCGGGCAAAGGCACGGAAGTCTCCGTCCCGTCCAAGCCCGGCAATCCATCGCATCATGTTGATGTGATCGTCGGGATCGTGGCCCGGAGCGGACAATTCAGGGCGCAGGATCACGAAGACCAGGTGCACGGGAGCCCCGTCCACSGCGCTCCAATCGATGCCTTCCTTGTGGACTGAAAGGCTGCAAAGCGGCAATTCAAGCCCAGGAATAGTCACATGGGATATTGCCACATTCATGCCAACCCCGGTGGTAGCCCGGGTTTCGCGGGTCTGAAGCACCCTTATGGTTTCTTCCAGCAAGGCCGGGTCTAAGGCTTTGCCCTTGACCATATTGCCTGCAATCTCGTCGAGCGCCGCATGCTTGTCTGAGGCCTTAAGCCCCACACTGCACACACCCGCTCGGAATTTTTTGTACCAATCCACTGTCGTAGCCCTTGCCATAGTGCCAAGAGCCTACCAAACACGAGTCAAGATCGGAACCAGGCTTGCGCTCCCTTAGGGGAGTTTACCAAGCCCAGCTCCTAAATCAGGCCCCAGAACCGGCCTGGGAGCCTGCTAAGCCATGTCCCGGGGACTAATGGCGGTTTGTACGCTTATCATGAACCTTACGTAATTGGCAGGTCATGCGGTCGATGGCCTCATCCAAGGCCCCCATCAGGGTCGTCGTCGTCGCCTTGGCGACAATGGTTCCAGCCCCTCCGACCCCTGCGATCAATTCAACCTCGTGCTCCTCGTGGGTGCAGTCCAACCTCGCGGTCAGCGAATCCAAGCGATTTCCAAACAGGTGCATCGCGTCCAGCCGGCTTTCAATATAGCCACGCGTACCTTTGGGGACATCCTGGTGCAAAATGGAGATCTGCTTGTTCATTGCGGTTCCTTGGTTTGTAGTCGGGCGCTCGGTAAAGAGCCCTGGAATCGAATCCCCGGAATGGGGATCCTCTCGGGGTGAGTTGTCAGTTCTTTCGACCCTCCGCACTAGGAAACTTCAATCAAGTCCGGTGGGTCGACACTCCAATTTGCATCCAAGACCTGTATTCGTCAAGACGTCTCTACACGATGCAAATTTGTACTCCCGTTTCAGACACACAGGCCTACTTTCGCCCAGAATTGGGGCACCCGACCCGCAAATAACTTACCCGGAGCTTTTAATATTGAAATGCGCCGGGCACGCCTTTCGAGCTTCTATCACGCCCACAAAAAACAGGCTCCGCATACAAAACGCGCAGCAAGTAGAGCCCTGCCGCAGGAGCGGTAATGCCTGCATCCGTGCGTATGGTGCTCTTTAGAGCCACATCCACTTGCTCTGGTTGCAACCGACCACGCCCCACATCCAGCAAGGTCCCTGCAATCGTTCGCACCATGTTGTACAGGAACCCGTCGCCCTGAACGATGAAACCGACGCGCCCCGCGCGCGCGATGATGCGCACACCATGCACGGTTCGTACGGTGGTATGCCGCACGGAACCCGCATTGCTAAAGGCCTTGAAATCGTGCTTCCCCACAAGCCGCGAAGCCGCATCGCGCATGGGCGCCAACTGCAATGGAGTTCGTATCCAGTGAAAAGTATTGCGCCCCAAAGGCGGCCTAAAACGCGCCGTCTCAACCCAATAGGCGTACCGCTTTCCGACCGCATCAAAGCGCGCGTGAAAATCAGCGCGGCAGGTTTCCAAACGCCCGATCACGCACGAACCGCCCATTCGAAAGTTGAGCGCGTGGCGCAAGCGATCATCGTCCAAGAGCGAGTCCAATTGGCAGTGCGCCACCTGACGCAAGGCGTGCACCCCCGTGTCCGTGCGACCCGAACCATGCACGGTCACCACCTGGCCCAGCAAATCTAGCAGCGCATCCTCGATGGCTTCTTGCACACTGAGAAAGCCATCCTGACGCTGCCACCCAAAATAGGCTGAGCCGTCGTAGGCGATTTGCATACGTATGGTTCGCATGGACAAGAGGGTACCGGGAGACCTGGCATGCGGGAGCCTTTCCGCCATGAAAACTGCTCCAGGGGTTAGCCAGCCAAGGGCTCGCCCTGGTTTCCCCCGGGTCACGCCGCCGTATGAATCTTGCGCTGGTAGGAACTGCGAATGCCCAATTCCTTGCGATACTTGGCCACTGTCCGACGCGCCACCTTGTGCCCGAGCGCCACCAGCGACTTGACCAGATCCTCGTCCGATAGCGGATTGCTGGGGTCTTCATCCCCCACCAACCTGCGCACGACATCGCGCAGGTCATCCCGCGCCGCCCCCCCGGCTTCGGTCTGGAAGAACCAACGCAGGGCGAGAATGCCATGGGGCGTGTCCACGTATTTGCCGGCTACGGCGCGACTGATCGTGCTGGAGGCCAACCCCAGCTGCTCCGCGATCTGAGCCATGGAGAGCGGCACCAGGTGCCCTCGCCCCTTCTTGAGGAATCCCGATTGCACTTCAAAGACCGCTCGCGCCACGCGTAGCAGGGTCACTTCGCGCTGCTGAACCGCATCCAGGAGCCAACGCGCCTCATCCACCTTGCGGCGCAAGTGCTCACGCACCTCCGCCGGCAGATCCGCATCCTGACTCAGGTTGCGCACATCCGGATCGATGCAAAGGGCAGGCCACTGGCTGCGATCGGCCTTGAGGGAGAGGGTTCCGTCCAGATTCTGTAGCAAGCTCAGGTCCGGATGCAGAACCGGAGCCACGCGCCCATCCAAGGCGGCGGCAGGTCTGGGGTCCAGCAAGGACAAGCGCCCCACGAGCCCTTTTAGATCCTCCAAGGTGATGCCCATTTGAGCGGCCACCTTGGGCCACTTGTTGCGTGCGAGATCCTGCAAATACTCCTCGAGCAAACGGCATAAGAGCGGGTAATTGGGCTCCTGCGGGTCCAACTGCAAGAGCATGGCCTCGACCGCATCGCGGCCGCCGATGCCTCGGGGCTCCAAGCCCTGCAGGTTCGCGATGGCTCGGCCCAAACTGGCCACGCCGCCCCCCAAACCGGAAGCGCGCGCCCCCTGAAGCAACTCCTCATCCTCCAGGGACAGATAGCCACGACTATCCAAGCAAGAGACCAGGTAGCGCACCCACTCCAAGTCGCCCATCGGCAGGTCCATGCCCGCCAATTGCAGCTCCACTTGACCATTCAGCCCCAATTCCCGGTCCGGCTGGCTCTGCAGCATTTGATCGTGGGCGTCGCTGGCCTCCTGGCCCCTAAACCCCGCACCGGCCCTGACATAGGTCGCATCCGTGTGGGCGGAATCCAACTCCAAGGCTTCATTCTTGAGCGCAGCCTCGGCCACGTAAGCGCAAAGGTCCTGGGACCCCAGCTGCAAGACTTCGATGGCCTGCAGCATGCGCGGCTGCAAGAGCAGCCGCTGCTCGGCCCTGAGGGCCAGACTTTGTTGCATTCCAGGATGGGACATCCCTCCCGTATCGGTCGTTGCGCCCGATGGGTTTAGGAAAGAAGCATCCAGCGTGCCATCCGGAGGGAAAAATCTCCCCTGCCCCGCTCTATCTACGGATCTTCACTTCGCGGCGGCCTTCGAGCGCATCCTCGATGACGCCCTTGTGCATGTACTCGATGGCGGCTCCCGCGGGCAGACCCCGGGCCAGGCGCGTGATCTTCAGATCGGGGATGCCTGCGAATTCCAGGGCCTCCAACACCAGCTGGGCGGTGGCCTCCCCCTCCGCATCGGGATCCGTGGCCAGGATCAGCTCGCGGATGTCGCCCACTTGCAGGCGCTGGATCAGGTGAGGAATGGAAAGGTGGGCCTCTTCGGTGCCCTCCGCGGGCTGCCAAGCCCCCATCAGGACGTGGTAGCGACCTTTGAACACCCTGGCGCGCTCCAGGGCCTCCACATGGCGGGGCTCTTCGACCACTGCCACCTGACTGGCGTCGCGCGACTCATCGCTGCAGATCCCGCAGGGGTCCTGCTGGGCCACGTTGCCGCAAAAACGACAGCGTTTGGCTTCGGACAGCGCACGGTCGATGGCCCGTGCTAGAGCGGAGCTGGAAGGGTCGCGCAGGACATGGAACGCCAAGCGCTCCGCCGTGCGGCGGCCAATGCCCGGAAAGCGCTGGAAAGCGTCCATCAGGGATTCGATCGGTTCGGGATAAGCCAAGGTGAATTCGCTCGAAAGGCCCTAGAGCAGACCCGGAAGGTTCAGCCCACCGGTCACATCGCCCATGCGTTGCTCGCGCAAGCGCTCGGCTTTGGCTTGTCCGTCCTTGACGGCCATCAGCACCAGCTCTTGCATGTCCTGCAATCCGGCACCGTAGGCTTCCTTAGAAATGGCGACTTTTAGCGCCTGACCACTACCGTCGAATTCAACGGTAACGGCACCACCGCCCGCCGTTCCGCTCACACGTTCATTGGCCAGTGCGGCTTTCGCCTCACCCATGGCCTTCTGCATCTTTTGGGCCTGCGCCAGCAGGTTGCCCATGTCACCTAGGGGTCCACTCATATGAAAAGTCTTTGGCTTGCCCGAAGGCGGTTTTGAAAAAGGGGAAGGACGCGAACGTCCCTTGAATCAGTCCACGCGCCCTTCGAACCGGCGCACGACCTCGGCTGTGAATGAGTCTTTTTGCCACTCGGCAGCTTGGGCTTCATCCTGAAGCTCCAAGCGCATCTCCTGGCCCATGGCCGCGGAAAATGCGAGCGTGCAGGCGCGCCCATTGCGGCGATCCATGATCATGTCGCGCTCACCACTGGCGAGTCGCGTCAATTGAACAACGGCCAGGTTGCCACTGATCTGGGCCAGCCGACCGCGGCGCACCAGAATGTCCGCCAGGGCGGCGGACTTGGCTTTGAGTTCGAGCAAGAAAGCATCCCAAGCCTGAGCGACACTGCCGGGGGTTCCAGTGCGTTGGGCATTGGGCTTCTTRGGCCKGGGGAYTTCCTTGRCAGGRGCTTCCGGYTGGGCRGYRGGCRYGGGWGCYTGCTGTATCGGWGCCTGCTGTAYKGGAGCCGACTGCACRGGGGCCTGCTGAATCGGGGCTTGCGCTGCGGGAGCCGCAGGCGAAGCCAATTGCGCCATAGGTGCCATTGGTGCCATTGGTGCCGTTGGTGCCGAGAAACCGGGTTTCGCGCCACCTTGCATCAAACGACGCTCCAATCCTTCCAGCCGCTCACACCAAGCCTCCAGGGGCAAGGTCTGGCTGGCGCCGCACAGGTCGAGCAGGGTGACCTCCAAGATCAATCGCCCGTGGCTGGGCAGCAAACGCATGCGTTCGCGCGCGTGCAGCAATTCCTGCAACCAAAGCTCCAGGCGCTCCGCTCCAATGGCCTTGCCCGTTTCCACCAACTTCGTCCTCGCTTCATCGTCCAGGGCCAAACCCTCGAGCATCGGCGCGTTGGCTCCGCACAGGTTGGCCAATAAAGTCGCGCGCAGGTAGTCGAGCAACTCCGCCAACCAGTCGGCTTCCACGCCTTCGACGCTGGGCAGATCCGCCAGCAAGTTGGCTTTGTCCCCGGCCAAAATGTGCTGGACCACCTGGACCATGGCCACGTGCTTTTCGTCGCCCGATAGGCGGTCCATGTCCGCCAAGCGAGGTTTGTCCCCCGCCATGGCGAGCAGTTGATCCGCGATGGAAAGGGCATCGCGCATGCCGCCGCGGGCGCGCCGTGCGATCTCTTCGCAAACGCCGTCTTCCGCCTCGACTTTTTCAGCGGCAAAAACCTCGTGCAAGCGGCCGACGATGCGTTCTTCGGGCAGCGGGCTGAGCTTCAGCACCTGGCAGCGCGAAAGGATCGTATCGAGCACCTTGTGGGGCTCGGTGGTCGCGAAAAGGAACTTCACGTGGGCGGGCGGCTCTTCGAGCGTCTTCAACAAAGCGTTGAAAGCCGCCTTCGAAAGCATGTGCACCTCATCGATGATGAAGATCTTGAAGCGCGCGCAAAGCGGCATGTAGCCAGCCTGGTCGCGCAGGATGCGCACGTCGTCCACACTCGTGTTGGACGCCGCGTCAATTTCGATCACATCCGCCTCGGCCCCACTGTCCATGGCCAAGCAACGTTCGCACGTGCCGCAGGGCTCTGTGGTCGGACCCTTTTCGCAGTTCAGGGCTTTGGCCAGCAGACGCGCGGTGGTCGTCTTGCCGGTTCCACGCGGCCCGGTGAACAGGTAGGCGTGGGCGATGCGCTTCTGTTCGATCGCACCGCGCAGGGTGTTGATGATGATCTCTTGCCCCGCGACCTCGGCGAAGGTTTTCGGACGGTACTTGCGGGCCAGAACGAGGTAGGACATGCCCCTAGATTAGCGCAAACCGGGCTGCTTTCGCGCAGCAAATCACTGTCCAAATAAAGGCCAATAAAAATCAAAAAAGGACAAGGAGACAAGAAAAAGAGAGGACACGCCCGCCGGAGGGCCCGGGCACCTCGTGCCTGGACCAAAGTCCTTAGGGCTGCTCCGTTCCCGGTCTGACCCGGTTCGAACCCGATCCATCACGTGGGACCGGACCCACCGCCAGGCGTGTCGTCATTGTCGCTTTGCTTCCTGGCCCATGGGCTCCAGGGGCCCCGTGATACGCCGCGGGGCTACCACCGGGTGCACGGCGCTCGCATTCGGCGCGGCCGGCCCGGGGTTGGGGTGGCGGAGAGAGAGGGAT
>JAESRM010000138.1 GCA_016764635.1 Planctomycetota bacterium | reverse complement strand
GGCCTCTTCAATGCGCGCATCCACCCATTCCTCGGCGTAATGCTCTTCCGCCTTCGGAACCGGAACCCCTCGAATCCAAAACAAAGGCCTGGTCCCCATCAGCCCAACCACCACCTGCGCAACCGATCGCGTCCACAATACGGAAAGGTCCACCAGCAAGCATTTCTGCCCCATCAACGCCACGCAACGCTCCCACAAAAACGCCCGCGGCACATCCAGAGCCAAACTCTTGGCTAATTCCAAATCCGCTAGGGGCGGATCCAAGATGTCCCGCCCCGAATCCACCTCGACCTCCAAGTCTATCTTTTGAGGCGGCCAACGTTCCGGCAGGTCAGAGGGGTTCATGGGCATGTGAGAGGCAGAAAAAATAACGCGCCGGGGAGGGCAAGATCCTTGGCGCTGCTTCAATCTAACCATGAACCTGCATTCCCGCTAGAAGATCGCATTCCGCACGAAAGGAACCCTCTCCGAGCGGCCCCACTGCCTTCCGCCTAGAGCCCCTCCGCAATCCGCATGTACCGCTTGCCACTCATGGGCCGCTCAACTGAGAGCCTGGTCAGCAATTCCCCRCCAGGCGACCTGTGCTACCGACACCACCACCCTGGCTGTCCTCCGCCTGCGCGATTCCTTCCCCGGCCATGCCATCAAAGCCCCCGGCTTCGGTGACCGCCGCAAAAGCCATGACGATAAACATCGCCATACTCACTGGCGCCACTCCCGTCATGGAGGACATGGGAGTCCAAATGGTGAATCGTAAACTGCGCACCATGAAGCGCCTTGAGATTCCCGTTCCCTGGCCGCGGTCACCGTTGAGGGGAGGAATCCTTACCCCCTGCCGCAGATCTTCCGATCAATGAAGCTCTCCGAGAACCAGCGGGGCCCACCACCATGAACGGAATCGATCTCCTCCAACTTTGCGAGCCGGCCCGGCGGATATGGGCCAATCCCTCCAGGATCAAGTTCGTGCGGCATGCTTCGCCAGAGTGTGACTTGGAGCACCTATATCGACTTGGATTTCTAGACGAGTACCAGCGTCGCCAGGACAAGGAGGTCTTCAAGAACACGGACTTCATCATGTCCTTCCTGGCCGAGCAAGGATCGCGCAGTCGCTTCATTGGCGTATATGCCGTCGGACCCTGTCAAAGCCCTGCGCCATCATGGCCATCCGAATACCCCCACCCCGAAATGGCCCCGTGCCGGTTTATCTACGACCTCCAAAAAGTACCCGGATTTGAATCCCTTGAAGATCGATTGATCATCGACTGGGGCACCGGTACCCGATCATGGGTRCAAAACTACAAGGAGAAGAACCTCATAGAAGTCCGACCTGAAGGCCACGTCCGCGACTTCCCTGGTTACGAGGATTTGATCCTCACCTACGACGAGCTTTCACGCGTCATTCAAAACCCGGACGCCAACCGCATCTGGCACAAAATGCTCAGCGCAGTGAGCGGCGTCTACCTCATAACAGATCTAGAATCCGGTCAACTCTACGTCGGTTCCGCCTACGGCGCCCAAGGCCTCCTCGGCCGTTGGACCCAATACGTCAAGACCCATCACGGCAACAACAAGAACTTGATCGAACTATTGCAACAGGACCCGCACCGCTACCGCAGCTTCGCCTTCTCGATCCTCCGAACCCTACCCAAGACCCTCACGAACCGGGAAGTGATTCAAGTCGAAAACCTCTTCAAGCGAAAACTTGGATCCCGAGCATTTGGCCTGAATGGGAACTAGCCCAACCCTTCCTAACTGGCTTTTCGCAGCCGCTATCGAGTGAGCAGGGATCCAGCTTGAGGGTTGAGCGGAAGCCAGGCTCCTACGGGGCTAGCTTGCTGCGGTTGCACTATCGGAAATCTAAGGGTAAGGGATACAAGAATGGGCAGCTAAGAGATCCATTGCAGCGACGGGTTCCATGCAATTGTTTGCCTCTTGCGCGTACCGTGAGCGTTGATGACCTTGGGAGTATTGTTTTTTAGCTGGTGGGGTTTGGCGAGGGGCTCGACTCGTTCGGATAGGCCTTTGCTGTTGTGTGGATTTGAGGGTGAGGATAAGCTGGGTTCTTCATGCTGCCCCACTCTGCGGACTCGCCCCATTTTCGGTTTATAACGGACCTTCAGCGGTTGCTGTTGGAGGGGGATTATGTGGGGACTTACAAGTACGCGCTGTTGATTTCTTTGGCGCGTTGGGCTGTGGAGAACCCGGGTTTTGGGGAGGGGCGTGAGTTGGATGTGGGTGAGCTTGCGCCGCACTTTTTGGAGCTGTATTGGCCGCAGGGACAGCCTTTTGCATTGGTGGAGGGGGTCGAAGAGGCGGGGGTGTTGTATGGGGAAGCGCTGGAGCGAGATTTGCGCGGGGTGCTGTTGCAGGATCGTGGACAGGCGGAATCGCGGCAGGCGCCTCGGATCCTTAAGGAAATCCACCGGGCATATGGTGAGTGTGGTGGATCGATTGGCAGGCTTGCGGGCGAGGTGAAAGAAGGGTTGCTGCGGGTGACTCGTAAGACCATTCGGGACATGCCGCTTTGGAAACTGCAGAACGTGCGATCGAGTCGGGAGCCTTTGACCGTGCTGTACCGGCAGGGCAGTAATGGGTTTAGGATTCGGTYTGAACCCGGGGTGGCTGCGAGCTTTGCGCACTTTGCTCCGTTGGTGGAAGAGCTGGCTCGCTCGGCATGGTTGCGGCATGTGTTGCGCTGCAATCCGGCGATCTTGGGGGCGCCTTCCCAGGTGGAGTCATTCATGTTCCCCGACTCACGTAGTGCGCTAGGGGCTTTACGCGCTCCTCTGTTCGAAGTGCAGGGGAACGCTTGCTTCTATTGCGATGGAGTCTTGGGCAATAGCGTGGCTGTGGATCACTTCCTGCCTTGGTCAAGGTATAGGCGTGACCTGGGCCACAATTTCGTGCTGAGTCATGCGTCTTGCAACTCCAGCAAGTCTGATGTGCTCGCGGGAAATGAACACTTGCAGCGCTGGGTGGATCGCAATGCGCTGCATGGCGAGTTCCTAGCTGGGGAGTTTGATGAAAGGCGGGTCCCCCACGATCGACAGTTATCCGAGCGGGTTGCGCAGTCGCTTTATGCACTTGCTGATTCTGAAGGAGCCGAGCTTTGGGTGGAGAAGGGTTTACTGCGACCCATTGATTCATGCTGGCGTGAAATTCTTGGGGTCGCTTGACGACGAGCGTTGGGGGGTCGCGAAGTTCTACTTGGCCTGGTTTGCTTTAGCTGGGAGTGTCAAGGCAAGTGATTTGGGCGTGGTGGATTCGATTGGCCCTTAGGGCCCCCGCAAAGACAACTTGTAAGTTTGAAATGCCTCTCGACGTGCCCGGCTGCGTTGCCGCACCCTTCGGCTCCTCGACGGGTAGTCACTATCGCCGTGGAATCACTATGCTTTAACGGCCTGCCGACCTGAGCGCTAAAGGAATTGGATGTGAGGCCAGCATTCGGCCATCCAACCATTGGGTTCGGTGTAAACTCGGACTCCTCAACGCCTGCTTTCCTGGGGAACTCTCCCTGGCTTGCGGTTGGGCCTTCTGTACTCTCTGACCCGCTGAGCACCACGAACTGCATCATGAATCCCACCGGCTCCCTCCCCTTCTTGTTCCTGACGTTGTTCGCACTGGCCTCCCCCTTGTTCGCCAGGCAGGAGGCTGCCACAGACGCAGCGCGATTGGACTCGTATTTGGACTCTAGGTTTGAGGTCGAGGCTGGTGCTACGGGGGAGTTATTGGCCGGGTTGGCGGAAGCTGGGGTTGGGACGGCTGCTGGGTTGGAAGATCTTCTGCTTTCGCCTCGGGGCTCTTACCCTGACGCTAGTTCGTTGGTTGGTGCGTACACCACGCATGCGGTGGATTGCTATCACGTGGACTACTCTTCAGAGTTTGTGCTGTATGTTCCTAAGGGTTATGACCCCAAGGTGCCCGCGGCGTTGGTGGTKGTTGGRCAYGGGGGGAATTCTTCGATGAATGCGGAGCGGGCCATGAAGGTGGCGCAGCAGTATGYTCGGATTTATGCGCCGGGGTTGACTGGGGGTGGTGGTGTGATTGTTGTGGCGCCGGCTTCGGAGAGGGGTTGGGGGCCGATTGGGTACTCTTTGGTTTTCTCTACTGTTTCGAAGGTGAAGAGGATGGTGGCGGTGGATTCGAATCGGGTCTATTTGACTGGGCAGTCTATGGGGGGGCATTTGACGTATCGCATGGGGTTGTTGTTCGGGGATCGGTTTGGGGCGGTGTCGCCGCATTCGGGTGGGTATGATTTTGTGGCGAAGGGGTCGATTGGGAACTTGTTGAATGTGCCAGGGCGGGCGGTATTTGGCTCTACGGAGCCTTATGGCATCAATGGGGATAACAAGACGAATGAGGTTTGGGGTAAGGAACATGGGTTGGATTGGAGTTTTGTGGAGAAGGATGGTGGGCATACGATTTACAAGGATGAGCTGCCTGGATTGGCGGAGTTCTTCTTGGCGCATGCGCGGAATCCTTATCCGAAACGGGTCTATTTGAAGCAAGGGGGCAGCATGCTGTTCACTAAGACTTGGGGGATTGAGGGTTGGCCGGACCATGTCGTGCATCACGAGACTCGGCCGCTGCGGTGGAATCGGCGGCATTGGATTGAGGTGCAGGCGGATGCGGAAAGGGAAGGGCCGCAGGAGTTGCTGGCTACCAATCTTGGCGGGAACAAGATTCAGATCACTTCCCAGAACGTGCGCAATGTGTCCGTTTACCTGCACCCGAAGATGGTCGATTTTTCGAAGCCGGTGACTGTGATGGTCAACGGAAAGGTCGCGTTTCAGGGTGAGGTGCGGCCGGACATGGCGCTCATGCTGGACCGAGCGCGCGAGTCTGATGACCGAGGGCAGATTTACTGGGCAAAGGTGAACCTCGTGATCGCTACGGACTCGCCGGTCGAGCTGTAGAGGGTTGGGGGTTGCATGATCCACATGCCCCACCCTCCTATTGGATTTACTGCGCTCTATACGTGACCACTGTCTTTCGATTGAACCTTCTCGCCAAGGGTCCAGCTCCGATGAGATGGACCGACCCACCTGGTCGGAACCCGGCATCTATCACGGCTGCGCCGGACGCTGCCGCCCAGGCCCTATCAGCATCGGGTGTTGTGACTGAGACCAGAGCCTTAACCGTGGAAAGCTGTGCCACGCGGAGAGTGACGGCCCTTAGCGCCCCGACTCCGCCCCTCGCCGCACACCTGTGGAACTCTCCCGGTCAAGGCAACCGAATCAACGCAACGTTTTCTTGCCCTGGCCGTAGCTCTACCGAGACTTCGACCCGGTTGCCGTCCGGGCCTAGAGTCGAGACTCGAAAGTGGCCTTCGGGGAACGTCGGGATGTGGACGCGGCCGGCGTTGTCAGTTTTCCAGTCTGCGGGCTCGACGGTCATGGCCCCAATGTCCTGCCAGTACTTGGTGTCCTTGTCGTAGTCCACGCTCCAGACTTGGATGTGTTGACCTTGGATGGACGCGCCGTTGGCATTGCGGATTTCGACTAAAAACTGGACCAACCGCGGGACTTCGATTTCGTGAACAGCGCCTTCGGTGGTTGCGTCAAATGCCTTGTAATAGGGCCAGTGATCCGGAGCTTCGATTCGAAGTTGATAGGGTCCTGGGCTCAGTTTCTTGAACGAGACTAGACCTTCACCGTCCGTGTCTTTGGGCATCGATACTTCCGCAGCATGGCCACTTCCAAAGAGTTTGCATTGCTGACCTGCAATGGGGCCCGCGCGATCGAATAGCTTCACCGTCAAGGTGGCTTTGCAGTCCATTACGACCACGATCGGCTCGGTTGGGATGGGGTCCGGATATGCCAACTCAATATTCCAATGGTGCCCAATGCCTTCCTTCCAAAGGCACAGGAACGAGGGCTCATTTCCGGCCCACGCTAACTCCATGACGCCATTGCCATTCGTAATATATCCGCTGGTTTCTGCTTCGCCCTTGCGGTAGAGAGAACCGTGGACACCTGCCAATGGCGCTCCTTCCGGATTCTCAACTCGAACCTGAATGCGATTGCGTGAAAGGTCAACTACGACGACGCCCACGGCTTTCGTACCAAGGTGGACTTCTGCAACACCCAATACTTGTCCACTAGCACTGCTAGCGACAATGCGGTAGTCACCAGTCTCCAAATGGTCAAACCGTATTTCGTTGCGACCATCGGTCCAGCCTGAGAAATGATGCGCCCGCTTCAGGAGGGCAGGCGCCTGCACGACCTTCACGAACAGTCCATCTCTTTCTTGGTCGGGAATGTTTTCTAGGATGACGTTAATCGCTGAATCGCCACGAAGGTCGATTTCAACGTGAGTGGTCTCTTCCACGCCAACATCCACTTCAAGTCGGGTGTACTTGAGGTCTCCCACTTGAACCATGAGGCTGTGCGCCCCTAGGTCAACACCAGAAAAATGTACAATGCCATCGGGCCCTGGTCTCTTTTCGGGAAGGCCGCAATGGGGGCAATCCACCACAATCCTACTTGAGAAATTGCCCGGTGCCTGCAGAACGTTGACTTCAAGGGATCTGGTTCTCTGAAGGACGATTTCGCCAATTGTGCACTTACCTCCTTCGATCCCAGGGATAGTTACCGTCTTCGATGAGTATCCCGGCGCACCAAAACGCAACGAGGTTGCGCGGTTTGTGCTGCCGATCGGGAGGGTAAACGAGCCCGTCCCCCCCACTGCATGCCGCTCGCCTACAGCAGTTTTGGCAACTTGGAACTGGGCATATGCACCATCTATTGAAAGAAAATTATCGCCCACAAGCTGCCCATTTACGGTGGCCGAGCCTCCTAAAATCAGGGTCACCTGCTGCTGCCCATTACCGCCAACAAATGCAGCTTGAGGATCTGACACGGCTCCTAACTTCGACGCTGCCATAACGATCACGTCCCCCACCGGAACACCATGCATCTGAAATTTGCCTTCCTGTGACTGGAAGCTTTGGCGGACTCCTGCAGATGGAATGCCATTGGGCCAAACGATCACTTCGAATTCCCGGCAGGGTTGTGCGCCTTGCAAGCATGTGCCGGTTATCTGCCCTCCCGCCTCCATGGGGATGGCATGGGCCGAGAGTTCAACCTCTGGACAGAGCACAGCCAAGCTCGCTTCGCAATAGTCCTTGGCCATAGCCCGCAGCGTTACCTGGCCATCTGGAATTCCCGAGAACTTTACGTGCCCGCTTGATTGCGGGCTCATCCTTTTGGTCCTCAATCCAAACCGATCCCTCCATTCGGCACTCACGATCGCACCCGGAACGGGCTCCCAAGCGCGGTCGCACGGGAGTGCCCACAGATCATTGGCCTTTTGAACGGTGAGCTCGGTGGCCGTATTCGCTTCAAACTCCCCTGCTTTGATTTCTATGCGAGGCCCGTAGAAGCCCTCTAAATCCACCCATAGCAAAATCGAGCGAACGCTCCCAATCGGAAGGTCAATCGGTCCCCATTCCAACTGGTCGTCCACCTTGACATCGAAGAGATCACCATCTCGAAGACCGCCAACAACCTGAACGACAACCTTCGCGTCGTCTAGCGGCCAGACATCGGGACCTGGAACGACTTTGCCCCTCAGCGAAACAGGAAAGCCAAAGTTGAACTGGATCCGCAACGGATCCGAACCACGCCACTCTAGCTCCCCACCATGGGCAACCCGAGCACGGACGGCTGAGTAGTTTCCAAAGAAAGGAAACTCAAGTACCCCGCGCCCAACTAGTGATCCTGAAAAACCATAAAGGGGCGAATAGAATGCCCGTTCATTCAGAGATGAATCATTTATTCGCCAATCGGTCAAACCTCGCTGAAAAATGCCTACTTGCCCAAGATCCACGTCATTTGCCGCTGTCAGTTCTATCTGCGTGGACCTCCTTACCTCTTGCGCCAATATTCCAAGGTCCCACTCTGCGCCAGGCTGGGGTTGCCTAACGCGTAGGTCTACCCCGAAACCTAGCTTTGAGATCCATAGGACCTCCCTCAACTGATCTCCGCYGCCAGGCATGACTTTCTCAACGTCCAAACTGAAGTAGCCCGCCTGATTTGAGTCTACCGTGTCCGATTCAATCTCCATGAATCCGGGAACCTCCGCTGCGACTGCCCGATAGGTCGAGTTTCCATGCAACTGAACCCGGGACCAATGTACCTGCGCTCCCGGGATTCCCGTTCCCGAAGCATCCACCACTCGCCCAAAAATTCGGTTCAGTGCCTTCGGGTCTACTGGCTCTCGACCGGCCACCGGCGGATTCTCCAAATCGGTTTGACTGGAGACTAGCCTAGCCTCCTCCTCAACGGTCCCATGGGGTTGGGAATCAATGCCGSSWYSMMRCNRMTCKKSCWMMRCGMYSYCCSCWGSCCCRAWGWWWWGSKMSKCAYRSMCNWMSCATGCCRRSYSCWGCAGCGCGAGTACGGTTCGCATTACTTCAGGGAGTAGAAGGAAATTCGATTTCCGCGGGCGCTTTGTCTTTTTTAGCCACCCTTTTCTTCGAGGTCGGGGGCACTCCCCCAATTTGCCCTCCTGCCTCCACTGGAGGCATGCAGAAGAACAGGCAACTGCACCCCGCCATAAGTAGAGTGAGCATTCTCCGTCCTGATAATTTATTCTTCATGGCTTTATCGTGTTATAGGGTGCCAAAAGGGCCATTGCCAACGGATCTTCGAATTCCGTTTGATTCGAAATGAACACATGGGACGATCCATCTTTGGCTGGCAATGTCTGGGACCGAACTAATGTTTCAATCAGTCCTTTCACTTCATCGTGTCCATCAAAGTAGCCATGCTCCCTCAGTCTACGTGTTGCTGAAGTCACTAGTGCCTTCTGTCCGGAGAATGCTCCAGATATCAGCACACTACTGTTGTGCTCGAGTACTCGCCCCCGATGATTGGATGCCCAGGAATATGCCATTGCCGCACGCCGATAGTCCTTACATTGCCAATAGAGCAACCCTAGGTTCTCAGCTGCGAATGGAGTCACTCTCGTCTTAGGAGAATGCAAGACCTGCTTGAATCGCTGTGCGGCTCCCTGCAGATTGCCTTCCTCAAGCTGAGCGCTGCCGAGCATCACAGTGTATGCGGATTTTGGAAGAAGCCTATTTGCCAATGTGAACATGGATACAGGGGTCATGCTCCTCGATTCCACCAAAGAAGACTTTTCCAAAATACCCATTTCAACCAGGGCTTGATCTAGCTTGTTCCATTTTTGCTCGCTGAAGTAGCGAACCTCACCTTTTGACACCCTTGCGACCCGGTTTACAATACTGCCGCGCCCCCACGTAGAGTTGGTCAAGCTTTCGACACCCCGGAAATACAAGAACTCCGCAGCCTCCTCCCTGTAACTCCTCACTAGCTTCTTCTCGGCGGAGGTTAGGAAGGTTTCGGTGCCGGTTAGGGTTTGGGTGTGGGTGCCGGGGTTTCCTAGGTGGATGGGGAGCTTTAGGAACTTGGAGTTGGGGTTGGATTCGACTTCTGCCAGGATGGCTAGCATGTCGGGGGTGGGTGTGAAGGGTTGGGTCATTTGGGGTCCCATCCTTCCAGGCCTGTTGGGGGTTGGGGGGGTG
>JAESRM010000137.1 GCA_016764635.1 Planctomycetota bacterium | reverse complement strand
TCATCAACATCGCGAACATCCCCGAAGCCCAAGTGAAGCAGTTTGTGCGAGACAAGCTCAGGAGCTAGACCATGCTGTCAATTTCAAAAATGCTCTCCGGGCAGGAGGCGTACTACGCAGATCTTGCACGCGGGGAATACTTCACGGCAGGAGGTGAACCCCTAGGACAGTGGTGGGGCCTTGGAGCCGGTCGGCTTGGCCTCACTGGAGTCGTTGCCAAGCATCGGCTGCGGAACCTATTCTGTGGTTTGACCCCGGACGGCAAAAGGCCCCTTGTGCAATTGCAGGCCTATCGAGACGGGCGAAAGCGACAACCCGGCTGGGACCTGACGTTCAGTGCTCCAAAGTCCGTGTCCGTTGCTTGGGCGTTGGCGATCCCAGATTTTCGACCGATCATCGAGTGGGCTCACCGGGATGCCGTCAGTGAATCGTTGTCCTACCTTGAAGAAGTTGCAGCCTTCACAAGAAGAGGGAAGGGCGGCTCTGCTCGCGAGGAAGCGGGCCTTGTCGTGGCGATTTTTGAACACGGCACGTCGAGGGCTGGAGACCCACAGATCCACACTCACGCCCTTGTTCTCAATGCAGGTAGCCGGTCGGACGGCTCCTACGGAACGTTGCATAGTCGCGATCTGTTCAGGCACAAGATGGCGGCTGGGGCGCTATACCGGGTCGCACTCGCAAGAAACCTGGCCTCGATCGGCTTCGCAGCGGAGCGGGATGGCCGGGCCTTTAAGCTGAAGGAAGTTGACGATGGACTAGTCGAATTGTTCTCCAAGCGTCGGGCTGCGATCGTTGCAGAGCTAGCAAAGCGGGGTGTTCAACCAACGGCGATCGAATCCGAAGCTGCTGCTCTAAAGACAAGACCTGCCAAGGTGCACATGGAGCGGGGCAAGCTCTTTGAACAGTGGCGTAAAGAAGCCGGGCAGGAGATCGTTCCGAGTTGGAATTGTTCACCGCATGCATACCTCCCAGTGGTGGTCGACCGAGCAGTGTCTGGCCTCGAAGAGAGCAAGAGTTTCTTCCTTGAGCGGGATGTCGTTCGCGAAGTCGCCATTGCACTTCAAGTTCCTGGAGCCCACGTAGATCTTGTTCGTGAGGCTTCGAGGGAAGTGCTCAAAGGAGATGCCGTCGTTTCGATCGGGCATGACGCGGACGGTTACGAGTACTTCTCGACGAAGGAGACTCTTGCTCGAGAATCCAGTGTGATGGACACGGCCGCTCACCTCGCAGAACAAGAACACAAGGTTGCGCAGGAGCATTTGGATTCCGTCCTACGAAAGAACCCGGAGTTGACGGATGAACAACAGCTTGCGCTCAAGCACCTAACGACCGATTCGGGCTGTATTGCACTGGTTGAAGGTTTCGCTGGGTCAGGCAAGACGTACCTATTGGATGCAGCCCGACAAGTTTGGGAACGGGCCGGGTATCGCGTGATTGGAACGACAATTTCAGGCAAGGCTTCGATCGCGCTGGAAGACGGGGCGGGCATTCGGAGTCGAACCATAGCGAGCCTCTTGACCGCTCTGAGGCCTGACGTCAAGAGGCAGGTTGCGCACCTCCTTTGGAAGTGCAGCGGAGCCAAGGGGGCGAAGAGTATGGAGGATTCCGCCGTGCTTGACTCGAAGACGGTATTGGTCGTCGACGAAGCGAGCATGGTCGGCACCAACCAATTGCATGCTCTTGTCAAGCTTGCACGCGAGGCCGGCGGTGCAAAGATCTGTCTGTCCGGAGACTACCGCCAGCTTCCCGCCATCAACGAGGCTGCTCCATTCCGCCGCTTGTGCGAAACGCAGGGAGCAGCGAAGTTGAGGAAGGTCGTCAGGCAAGCGGAGTCCTGGGAGCGCCAGGCTCTCTCTGAGCTTGCTGAGGGAGATGTTAGAACCGCACTTTCGAGGTACGTAACAGAGGGACGTCTTCATGTTCTGCCGGACCTGCAAGCAACGAGGTCTGCACTCATGGAAGCTTGGAAGGTCGGGAGGACAGAAGACCTGTCCAAGACACTCATCATCACAGGGACCAATGTAGACAGGAATGCTCTCAACGAGGCTGCCCAAAGGAGTCGTCTCTGGAATGGGGAGCTCCAGTATCACAAGCATGTTGAGCACGAGGGGCTTCGGTTCTTCGTTGGCGACCGTGTGATATTCAACGCGAATGACCGCGAACGGGGACTCGCTAACGGCGACCTTGGTACTGTCGAGGCCATCCACAAACCGCTACTCGGTCGACCCCAAGTCAACGTGCGCTTGGATCGGAAGGTTGGTGGCCGCTGTGCACGAGTAACAGTAGCTCTGGATGAGTCCCTGGACTTGGGCTACGCCCTAACAACTCACAAGGCTCAAGGCATGACCGTAGACAAGGTGCTGGTCCTTGGTGGATCGTCTCTCCAAAGCCGGGAGCTCGCCTACGTGCAACTTTCGCGAGCCAGAGAGCGTACCGACCTCTTTGTTTCCGAAGCTGACGCCGGGGAGGATCTGAGTGTGCTCTCCAAAGCGATGGAGAGAAGGCTCGCCCAGCCTCTTGCGATTGAGCAGCGGCAGGAKCTGGAACAAAGCCTCTCTTTGAGGATCGGACGTTGAAGAGACAACAAAATCATCCCGGGTCCACTCAATGTCACCTCGATCRGTCTATGGCGGTGCGAGAGCCAAAGACCCCTTCGGCCTGGGAGCCTGATGACACCCTGATCTGGGCCGGGAAGCGGTTGCGTAGGAGTGACCTCGGTTCCCACTACGCGGTCTTGGGAACAGTCGGATCCGGCAAGACGCTTACCATCCAAATGCTTATGAGGTCGGTCCTTGGGGACGGGCCACGGCCGCGGCGGCACGCGGTGATTTACGACCCGAAGTTGGAGAACTACCCGCTGCTGTGCGCGCTCTATGGAGCGGAGCACATCAAGATTTTGCACCCGTTCGATGCGCGCTGCAAACCCTGGAAGATCTGCCGGGATGTGCGAACGAGGGCGCAGGCGGAGCAAACAGGAAGTGTCCTGTGTCCGTCTGGCAAGAACGAGAGCCAGCCGTTCTTCTCGCTTGCAGCTCAGGACATTGCGGCGAACGTGATGAACTCCTTTCGCCTTCGAGAACTCGACTGGTCGTTGAACGACGTCGTCGAGGGAACCTGGAACTTGGACACACTACGCAGTGTCTTGCGCGCCCATCCGGACACCGAAGACTCGGTCGAGCAATTCGAAAAACAGGAGATGGATGTCCACGCAACGCTCCGCGCGAACATCAAGCGGGTTGCGACGGCAGCTGCTTCCTGGGGTCGTTCCCCTGGTGCTCCATTCTCCATTGTCGAGTGGCTGGAAGGAGATCCGTCCATCGTGCTTGTGCCGTCTGATCCTGAGCACTCCGAAGCAATAGACCCGATCWACCGGGCGTTGTTCATGCTCTTGGCCCAGCGCGTAATGAGTCAACCCGCTGGTGAAGAGAAGGAGACTTGGTTCTTTCTAGACGAGGTTAGACTTGCCGGGAAATTAGAGATCAAGGACCTGCTGCTCAAGGGGCGATCGAAGAAGGTCCACGTGGTGCTTGGTTTACAGGACGTTCTTGGATTGCGAGATGTGTACGGGGACAAGCTGGCGGATGAGTTTCTTGGTAACTGCAGTAACGTTGCGATCCTGCGATTGAACACGCCCGAGACAGCCCGTTGGGCATGCCAGTACACCGGGTCCAATGAAGTTCGAGTTGACTCTCCATCCAACTCCAAGACAAAGCCATCCGGCGGGTCATGGTCGGAAACCAAATCGGTGAGCAGTTCTATCAACGAGCGCAAGGAGTTCTTGGAGCAGGAGTTTGGCTTGCTTCAAGTCCCCTCCGAGTCCGCCGGCCGTGGATTCGATGGCGTCTTCACGACGCTGAATGACCGTTGGATTGGGCATGTCGATTCCGGATTTATTGGTCGGCATCTGTTTCGGTCTTCGGGCCAAGTTTCCGATCCTCCGGTCAAGGGCTTTGAGCCCGTTCCGGGAGCGAACCAAGAACGTCTGCGTTGGGCTGACGCCCAATGGCAAACCATGACAACCCGCCCCGAAACGGACACTTCTTCTACAAGCTTGAGGTCGCTATGAAACAGACTCGATTCCAACACCTTCGTGCAATGGACTACATTGAAAGGGAGAGCGCACCATGGCTCTTCGTGTTTCRTACTGTTGTCGTTTCCGCAGGGATGTTCATCGTTTGCCTCGTTCCGAGTGTCGTCCTTAAGGCCTACATAATGGCGACACTCAGCGGCTCTGGAACTGCGACGGAGTTGGCTAGTCTTGTTGGAGAGAACGAGCACAACTGGCTCGCCGATCCTAACGCCTGGTTCGTGGCCTTGATGTCTGGGTACGGGATGCTGATGTTCTATTCCTCTGCCCCGACGCTGCGAAACGTGCCTACCTTCGTCGTCTTCAAGTTCGTCAGGTGGTGGGGCTTCGGGTTCCTCATGTCCTTCTTCGCTGTGTGGAAGTGGGACGTTTTCTCACTCGGTTCTGCTCGTGACGCAGTCTCGAGTGCCTGCTCCGTCCTGATCTGGACAAGTCTCGGCTTCGGCTTGGTCCGGTGCATCGTTACGGCAATGCTCAAGGAGGTGGATGGCCCTGAGAAAGAGGATTCTTCAACGCCGATTTTCATTACTCCCATCCGCGGCGGGATTTTTCGAGACGAGCGCCCCCGCTAGGCGTGAATCGGCATCCTCGAGAGGTACAGAACCATGCAGCTACTACGAAGCGGCGACCCCAATACTCGCATTCACGAGTTGTCCCCTACACAGATTCTGGACCTCAAGGGGTTTCCAAGTTACCTACTGGGCAGTTCGGCAAAAATCGAGAAGTCGAAGGAGATTGGCGTCCTGTCGAGAGTGCTCTACTTCACGCCCGGAATCTTCTGCAGCGCTGCGGACACGGGCTGCCTCCTTGCCTGCTTGGGACACACCTCTGGGCGAATGGGACTTCCCGATTCCTTCACCGCGCGGGACAAACGATCTGCTTTCTTCCTCAAGCATGAGGATGCGTTCATCGAGCGCCTTAAGGCCGAAATCCATTTGCTCAAAGCAGACAGTCTTCTGCACGGTCTGCGTCCTGCAGTTCGATTGAACGGCTCCAGTGATCTGGCCTGGGAGCGCCGGTTTCCGGAAGTGTTCCAGCAGTTCCCCGACGTGGAGTTCTACGACTACACCAAGATTTTCCCCAGGGCGATGCAGGCTCTCGGCGCAAGGCCATCTTCCGTGCCTTGGCCGGAGAACTATCGGTTGACCTACTCCGCCGGAAGCGATGACCGTCTTGCCCGGCAAGTCCTGGAAAGTGGAGGCACTGTCGCCGTCGTTTTTCATCCGAACATCCCAAGCTCATGGCTCGGTGCGCAAGTTCTCGATGGAGACGTTCATGATGTTCGGTATCTCGATCCTGGTGGCTCTGTCGTGGGGCTCAAAGCGAAGGGCATCGCGAAGGTCGACGTGACCGGCTTCACGAGGAGGCCATGTCCAGACTGCGGACCAGAGCACGAGTTGCAGTTTCTGTTGGGCATTCGCAGGGACGGAACGGTGAGGACGAAGCATTCGTGCGATCGTTGCCGTTCCGAACTCGAAGCGTCCATACGAGATCCGTATCGCAACCGGCTCTTGCCTGATCAATCTGCGCATCAGGGTATGGGGCTTTGATGGAGGGCCAGCGAACGGCTCAAAGGCTAGGTCTTGGGGCCATTCGGCGGCAAATTTCACGAAAACCAAGATGGCCGGATGGTATCGGATGGTGTCAGTTGCTATCGTTTGGGCATGGCTGACCCCTGGATCGGTACAGATGAAGCCGCCGAGTACCTCGGCATGGGCAAAACAAAGCTCTACGAGCTGACGCGGGAGGGTCGTATTCCGGCGAAGCGCGTCGGCAAGAAGTGGATGTACGATCGCGAAGAGCTGGCCGATTGGATGCAGGCCAGCCAGCGCCTCGAGGACTTCTTCGAGGACACGCCGGCGAACATCGAGGGCAACCCGGCTCTCCGCGATCCACAGCGCGAAGCCCACGCCCAGGCCGCCGCCTTCTTCCAGCGCGGAGGTCAGAAGGCACTGATCCAGATCCCGGTCGGCTGCGGCAAGTCCGGTGTGGCAGCCATCCTTCCGTTTGGGATCGCCAAAGGGCGCGTCCTCGTGATCGCGCCAAACCTCACGATCAAGGACGAGCTCTTCAAGGCCTTCGACATCACCAACAAGCAGAAGTGCTTCTGGCGGCAGCGTGGCGTGTTGGAGCCCCGGGACATGACGAGCGGGCCCTACGTTTGCACGCTCGACACCGGCAATCTCTCCGTCTGCGAGAAGTCGCACATCGTCCTCACCAATATCCAGCAATTTGGCACGAGCGCGGACAAGTGGCTGACGAAGTTCCCAGAGGATTTCTTCGATCTCATCATCGTCGACGAGGCGCACCACGGGGCGGCGGCGAGCTGGCAGAGGGTCTTCGCACGGTTCCCGAACGCCAAGGTTGCAAACCTGACCGCGACTCCGTTTCGAAGCGATCGGCAGGAACTCGAGGGCGAGCTGATCTTCCGCTACCCGTTCAAGAGCGCCAGCATCAAGGGCTACGTCAAGAAGTTGAAGGCCAGCTACGCGGCACCGAGCGAGCTCACCTTCACCCTGAAGGGGGAGGAGCGCACCTTCACCCTCGACGAAGTCCTCGCGATGAAGGAGGAGGTGTGGTTCAGCCGCGGCGTTGCGCTCTCAGAGCCGTGCAACGTGTCGATCGTCGACAACAGCCTCGAAAAGCTCGAGCAGCTCCGCCAAACCGGGACCAAGCACCAGATCATCGCTGTTGCGTGTTCGATCAACCACGCGCGGCAGATCCGCTCCCTCTATCAGGAACGCGGCTACGAAGCCGCCATCGTCCACAGCAGCAAGGACAAGGAAGCCGACGAGAAGGCGAACGAGGACGTCATGCGCGACCTCTACAACGGCGTCCTCGACTGCATCGTCCAAGTGCAGATGCTAGGCGAGGGGTTTGACCACCCGAAGCTGAGCGTCGCAGCGATCTTCCGTCCCTTCCGGTCGCTCGCGCCCTACATCCAGTTCGTCGGCCGCATCCTGCGCGTCGTGGTCCAGAACGACCCGACGCACCCCGACAACTACGGTCACATCGTGACGCACGTCGGGATGAACCTCGACGAGCTCCTTAAGAAGTTCAAGCTGTTCGAGAACGACGACCAGAAGTTCTGGGAGGAAGTGACCGGCGGCAAGGAGCCCGACCCGCCGAAGGACGTCCTCGACGGCAGCGCTCGCATGAAGCTTCACGAAGATATGGTCGTCCAGAGTGAGATCGTCGATCAGCTCTTCGAGGAGGACTTCGCGACAGCCGAAGACGCCGACCTACAGCACGACCTCGAGAAGAAGCTCGACGCGTTGGGACTCGATCCTCGACTGGCCCAAGAGGTGGTTCAGAAGAGCCGCTCCAACGTGCYCGGGCCGGCCTTGACCGCCGCGGCACAGCCATTCAGCAAGATCCCGGCGAGGCAGTGGAAGGAAGCGAAGAGGCGCCTCGCCGAAGAAGCGCGGCACACCGGCAAGATTTTACTCAACCGGGTCGGATTGAAGCCCGAGGGTGTCGAGATCCCGCGCAAGCTCAAGCCCGAGATCGGCGCGATCAACAACTCCATCGCCGCCTACATGATGGTGAACAAGGCCATCGCCAAGATGGTCGGCGACGGCCGCAAGCGGCCCGCGTGGTCCTTCGAGGAGTTCGTCGCGGCAACGCAAGAGCTCCCCGGCATCCTCAACAACCTCGTCCGCCAGCTCAAGAGGGCCCAGAATGGCTAAGGGAAAGACGCCGTCATTGATTGGCTCGTCCCTTGGGCGGCCCAGTAAGAAGACCTGTGGGCGCGAGACGCCGTGCAGCCGGTGTCACGTCGGCATCACGAAGGGGGAGGAGTGCTACGACGTCCCCCAGCCCAAGAAGCCGCACTCGGCGACGCGGCGCTTCTGCGTGGACTGCTTCGCCGGCGTGCTTGAGCAGACCAAGAGCGACCTCGAGAAGTTGGAGGCTTCGATCTGACATGGCCATTCTCTTCGACGAAGTCCCGACGTCGCTGATCGGCGTCTTCTTCCGAGCGGGCAAGCTTGGTTGGAAGAAGCGTCGGATCATCCAGTGTTGGTGGTCGGGCTGGAGGCACGGCGACAAGACTATCCGGGTGTCGTGTGCGCAGCTCATCCGCATCCGCCACGGCAACCGGTTCCTGTTGGTGCCCAACTCCAGGTTCAAGCAGATGCAGCCTCCGGGCGGGGTTACGAAGGCCCTCAGCCATGGGAGGGCCGTTCTGGACAAGCTCGGGGCTCAGATAGGCAGCGACTACAAGGTCGGCTCGAAGGACGAGGCGGACCTGCGTGTGCATGTCCCAGGTCGGAACCTGATCCGGTTCCTCGGGTGGTACGGGAGTGGGGAGGGGAGAGAAGCATCGCCCGCGGACCGCGAGTTTCGCGAAGAGCTCCTTGAGACAGAGATCCTGCCCGTGGACCTGTTCGGAAGTCCCAAGCTCCAGAAGTACAGGACCACGATTACGGGTCCTCGCCACTCGAAGCACTTCGGTTGCACAGAACTCCTCGTGCAGGAGTTCTTCGATCTCGACGGCCTAGAGACAGACCAGGTGGAGTTCCTCGCGGGGCTCCAGGAATCCAAGAGCTGTGGGCGTGGAGTTGGAGTGAACGCCAAGTTCGGCTGGTACACGAAGGAAGAGATCGAGTCCGGCGGTCGCTTCCCAGACGCAGCAAAGCAGCCCTGGAGCATTGGGGACCACGCTCAGTGGATGATCTGAGAAGGCAGAAAACGGAAATACATCATGGCAACTATCAATGAACAACAACAAGCGAAGGCATTGCGCCTCCTCGCTGAAGAACTCGACATCCCGGAGTCCTACTACGACAAGGCCAAGGCTCGGTACGAGTCCCTCGGTGCGTGGCTGGAACGAGATGAATCGACCCTGGCAAGTCTCGGGCCCCGTATCTATGCCCAGGGCTCCTTCCGTTACGGCACGGTGAAGCCAGCGAAGCGCGCTTTCGACCTCGACCTAGTTGCAGAGTTCACCGCGCTGTCCAAGCAGGAACAGACCCAGGCGTGGGTCAAGGACGCCCTTGGCAAGGAGATCAAAGCCTACGCCGAAGCGCACAGTATGAAGGCGGAGCCCGAGCCTACTAAGCGCTGTTGGAACCTCGAGTACGCGGAAGAGGGCGGGCTGGAGTTCCACATGGACATCCTGCCCGCGGTCCCGGAGGACGAGACGGTCAAGGCTCTCCTTGCCGGAAGCGTGCCGCACGAGCTGGCAGAACTCGCCATTGCGTTCACGGACGAGACTGACCCGGCGTTTCGGCTGATCAGTAGCGAGTGGCCGATGAGCAACCCCCGCGGGTTTGCTCGGTGGTTCGAGAGCCGGATGCGTGGAGCCGCCAGGCAGCTTCTCCTCGAGCGCGTCGAGGAGTTGCCGCCGCACCGGTGGAATACACCGCTCCAGAAAGTCGTGCGCATCCTCAAGGACCACCGTGACACCATGTTTGAGCACGACCCCGACCACAAGCCGGTGTCGGTCATCATCACCACGCTCGCAGGGCAGGCATACGAAGGCCAGACGGACCTTCAGGA
>JAESRM010000136.1 GCA_016764635.1 Planctomycetota bacterium | reverse complement strand
GAATTCGAGAGGGGGAAGGTCCTGCGAGGATCTATTCTGCGCATTAACCCTGGCGCTCCACGACAGCTAATTGTCGAGGTCTCTTCAGGTGACCAAATCCTAAGACGTTTAGACGTCATGGATCTCGCTTTTTCACCCTACGGCGTGCCGATCAATTTCCCCATGACGGCGGATGTCAAAGTCAGATTGATCGACATGGAAGGAAACGAACTGGCTCAGACTACTATTCCTGTTGGCTGGAAGCCGGCCAAGAGGAATAGTGCAATAATCAAGCTCTGGGTTCGATAGTCGTACTGCAACCGCACCTGGTGTGGAGGTGTTTTTTTGGGTGGACTGTTAGAGGCCGGTCACTTCTGCTCTGGAATTCGAAATTCCTGCGCTGACTAAAACCGTCGACACGGTACTCAATCACATGCTTGGTACCGTCAACGCCATCGTCCTTCGAGCAGCCAACGCACAGTCCGAGAGCATCAACAGCCAGGTGCAGTCCGTGAAAAGAAGGGCGAATGGGTACCGCAATCGGGCACGCATTAGAGGCCCCATCATGTTTCATCTCGGCGGATTGGATCTGTACCCAAACCCGCTACTCCACTCGAAACCCTGAAGCCCCCGTTTTTCAAGAGTCGGGGAGGTCGGTTCCCTTTCACGCCCCCTCAATCGCTTGGACTGATCAGGTATAGCCTGAATTCTGATCACTCCTAGTGAGGATCAATGGCGGCCATTCGTACAGGTGGACGCTACATGGGCCACACCCATTGACGAAGTTCAAACTCCTAAATCATTCCTTGATTGAACTCCTTCCCTGCGGAACGAGCTTGCCCCGTTTCACAGGCTTTTTCCTACCTCCGTTCATGGATAGGTTGGGTCTGGATATCTATGTACCTGGACTTGGGATTGAATCATCTATCCATTCAAAGCCGGGCACCCGCGAGGTCTCGGGAAAAATTGCGCGAAAATCCGAATTGGCTGAACCCGCTTCGGGAGGAAGGGCGACTGGACACACGTACAAGGGGCACACCGTAGTTGAATCCCCAACTCGCTCCTCACTTAGTGGAAACAACCACATCGACCCTATGAAACTCTTCCTCCTCGCCGCATCGGCAGTGCTTACCTCCGTCCCCTCCTTCGCACAGTGTGCAACACTTCAGCAAGACTTTGAATCCTTCCCAATTGGTACCATCATTGCCCAGCAACCCGGCTGGATTGGGAGCAGTGTGATTCCCGCTACAGTTGAATTCGGCAGCGGAACTAACACCACGAACGTTGTTCGGATGGAGTCCAATTTGGGTGGAGTCATCTCCCGGAACATACCCAACAGCATCCGCAGCGCTTTCAAGGTAAAGCTCGATGTCAAGGTCAGCGGTGCCGATAGCAACGGCAACGTTCAGTTCCAAATCGACTGTCCCTTCAATCCCATGCAAACCAGCGTTCGGGGCCAGGTTTTCTTTGACACGGTCAACTTTGAGGTTCGCAGCGGAGCCAATCCATCTATGACCCTCCCGCTCAACCCTGACTTCACTACCTTGGAAGTCATTGGCGATACTACTGGCCTTGTAACCATTTTCTACGGTGGTGTTCTTTTGGACCAGTACCCCTGGGTCATGGCCAACAACCCCTGCGCTTTTGGTAGGCAATTCACCTTCATCCAACCCGGTTCTTTGGGCGGAGGTGTTTCGGTTCTTGAATTCGACAATGTCTGCATGGATCCGATCATTCCCGGGGTGAATTACTGCCAGGCCAATGTGAATTCCACGGGAGCGGCTGCTGTTCTCTCCGGGTCTGGAAGTTCCAGCCTGCTCGCGAACAACCTCATCCTCACCACCACTTCAATGCCGTCCAATTCTTTCAGCTTTTTCATCGTTGGATCCGCTAGTGCATTCGTTCCGAACCCGGGTGGATCACAAGGTAACCTGTGCGTTGGTGGATCTCCGGCACGATACCTCGGGACGGTGAATAGTGGATCCGCAGGTCAAGTTCAGCTGAATGTAAACCTCCTTGCAATCCCTCGCCTTACCGGTACTGTTGCAGCTCTAGTCGGAGAAACCTGGTACTTCCAAAATTGGTATCGTGATTCGATTGGCGGTCAAGCCGTCAGTAACTTCTCCGATGGCTACTCCGTTCTAGTAACTCAGTAGCATCTACGATCCTGGTCACGGGACTTCCGTGCCCAAGGAAGGCACTCAGCATTGCAAAGTCATGCACCTCACGTGGTGCGTGGCTTTGTTTTGTATCCCCTTGCGAGGCGAGCAACTCTTCACAACAGACCTACCTTGGGTGGTCTGCTGCTGCCCTAGGACTCATGCAAGGTTTATCCTAAATCTTCGCGAAGCCGGTTTTGAGGGCGGCTACCAACGCGTCGATTTCGGTGTTGTGCATGGTCGTGGCCATGACTGCGGCGCAGGTGTTGATCATTAGGAAGCCTTCGTCGAAGAGGTGGTCTAGTAGGACTACTAGGCGGGCGTTTTCTTCAGGGGTGGTGTAGGCTTCGCGGTAGTTGACTGGGGGATGTTCTTTGAGGTGGACTCGGAACATTGAGCCGCCGCCGGTGACGCAAGCCTTGATGCCGGTTTCGGCTATGGCTTCGTTGATGCCTTCGATGGCGCGTGCGGCTAGGGCGTTGACTTGGTCGACGGCTTCTTCGTCGAAGTCGAGCATGGAGACCAAGCCCGCCGTCATCGTGATTGGGTTGGCGGAGAAAGTGCCCGAGTGGGGGAAGAGCACCTTCTTGGCGAGCGGGTTCATGACGTCCATGACGTCCGCGCGGCCGGCGATGGCGCCTAYGGGGAAGCCTCCGCCGATCATCTTGCCTAGGGCGGTTAGGTCGGGKKKGATGTTGTACCAGCCTTGGGCGCCGCTGTAGSTGGAGCGGAAGGTGATGACTTCGTCTAGGACTAGTAGGGAGTCGTCTTGCTTGGCCCCCTCGCGGAGGAATTCTACGAAGTCGGCTTCGGCGGGGCGTAGGCCTACGCGGTGGGGCATGAGGTCTAGTAGGACGCAGCCGATTTGGCCTTTGTTTAGCCCCAGCCCTGCGCCACTTCGGGACTGGGCTCGGCGAAGACCCCCATGTCCTTCCAGCCACCAGGCTCGTTCGACGCCGACAAGCTTCGGGAGGGCGTGCAGCCTGGATTAGGCGCAGCTCAGCGGACTGCGTGGGATGGTTCATACAGAACGCCTCGAAGGCAGAGTTGTTCGTGCCCGGGGAATCGCAGCGGAACCGGACCAGGAGGTCGTGCGCAGACTGATGGTGCTGGAAAGGCATGCGAGCTTAGGTGGGAGGATATTGAATCGTCGTCTAGCTGGTTTGGCTTGGATATGGGGGAGCCCATCCCCCGAATTTTTCCTATTCAGTACTGCGCGTTGTGACCCAATGGACTGTGATCGCTAAAGGGTGGCACGGCGCAGCCACCCCAGATTTTTTGCGCACCCTTCCCCCCGAATAGACATGTTGCATAGCCTACTGAAACTCCACTGCCTCTTTATTCCTATCGCCGCATTGCTCTGCCACTCAGCAAATGCCCAGGGTTCGATTGAAAACATTCACACTATGTATGGGACCGCCCATCATGTGCGCGCAGCCAGCGTTGACGGTTCCGTTGCTGTACTGAGTGTTCTGGATCCGGCCCATTCATACACTGGGAAATTGTGGTCGCTCAGCGGGGGGGGGATTTTGGATCTGGCCTCGGGGAGTGGGTTGTTCAGTACAGCGGAGGTCTCGAGTTGCAATGCCGATGGTACGATCGCTGTCGGGTGGGGCCTCACTCCAAGTGGGATACGCGCGTTTCGATGGACCCAAGCAACGGGCATGCAAAGCCTCGGTGTGCTTGTTGGGGCCAGTTTGTCCGGTGCGGGATTCGTCAGCGCGGATGGATCCACAATCATCGGCTCTTCTACATTTGGATCCATAGCCGGGGGTAACACCCATGGTTTCGTTTGGACTTCCGCGGGTGGCTTGCTGGACTTGGGAGATACGGTGCGACCGGTGACTTGCAGTTTCGATGGTTCTGTTGTGGTTGGGACCATGGGAGCCGCTGGTCAGGATGATCTCTTTCGCTGGACCGGGGCAACCGGGATTCAAGCGCTCGGCGCGCTTCCCGGCATGACGAACATGCTGATCTCCAATGTGAGCGTGGATGGGGCGGTGATCGTAGGGACTGCACTCGGGTCCTCTAATCAGGGGTCCCAAGTCACAGCTTTTCGATGGACGGCTTCCTCGGGCCTACAGGCTATACCAGATTTCCAGGGAGGTCAGGCTGCTTTCAATTTGGCCCAGGACCTTTCAGCCGATGGTTCCATTGTTGTGGGTACAGTGGCGGACCAGGTCAATCCCTCGCGAGCCTATCGATGGACTGCGGCTACGGGTGCACAGGATCTCGGAGGTTTCGGTCAACCAAGTATGTGGAGCTACTCAGCTACCGAGTGCAGTTCGGACGGTTCCATCGTTTTGGGCCGTGCTGTAGATGCCGGCACAGGCATTAGCTATCCAGTTCGGTGGACGACAACAGGGGGGATCCAGCAAATTGATACCCTGGTTGGTTCAGGGGCATATGGGTCCTGGCTCAGCGATGACGGGGCCATCGTCCTTGGGGCTTCAGGTGAGTACGACGTGTATGCGTCCCAATCTTACTTCCGTTGGCAGGCCGGTTCTTCGGGATTAGGCAGCACCTATGGTCCTTTGGGACTACCTAACTCGTCCGGAGGGCAGGGTATGATCTCCGCCTCAGGTAGCCACGAAATCACAGACAATGACCTGACTCTCTCGGTCAGCCAGCTACCTGCAAACTCCTTCGGCATCTTCATCGTTGGGAGGGATTACGCCGAGAGTCCGCTGTTTGCCGGGGGCCAGGGAACCTTGCTCATTGGAGGTGCATTCGGTCGTTTCAACGGAGGAAGCGAGATCCAGTTCTCAGGCGTATCGGGCAGCTTTGACTTTCASGTGAACCTCAATGCGATACCCACTCCACAGGGACGCGTACCTGTGCAGCCTGGCGAGACCTTGTTCTTTCAAGCCTGGCACAGGGACCTGAACTCCGGGCCCACGTCAAACATGACCAACGCGGTGGCAATCCTGTTCCATTGAGTACCGCGCTCCCGTTCGTAGTAAGCCGTGATACTAACAATTGGCATGCAAACGCCGCCGCGTTTGCATGTCAGCGGCTCTAGCCTTTTCCTGATTGGTGTCCCACACCATAGCGAGCCAGATTTCCGCGCTAGGAGGTTGGCGCGGCTCAACGGCAATGAAATGCAGCTGGGCACGGATGGCGTCCATGGCGGTATCGGTCAGCTCGACCATGTAGCATTTCAATTGTCGAGGTGCAGGCGAAGCTTGTCGGCGATCTGCTTGAGCGCCTTTTTAGCAGGCCGAGTTCGCCCTGCATCGATATCCGCCATGCTGCGCTCCATCAGCTCGAGCGTTTCTGCCCTGCGCTGGCGTTCTTCCATCTCGCGAAGGGCGGCGCGAACGACCTCACTTCGGTTGCCGTAAAGCCCAGTTTCTACCTGGCTGGCGATGAACCCTTCAAAGTGAGCACCAAGGGAGATGCTGGTGTTTTTACCCATGATGTGGCCTCCTACGTCGGTATCGAATATTACCACAATTTGGTAATCGTTTCGAGGGAGCCGATCGCTTGAGCGTGCGCCCCGATTGTCTCAAAGGTGAACAGATGGGCCCAGGGTTCGCTTCTCCGTCGTATTCAGTGCCTGATTATCATGCGTCGATCAGCCATCCACTCTGGACGGCTACTTCAATTTCGCATTCCATCCATTCAAACAGCTCGGGCGAAGCGTCGTGGATGCCCTTGTTGATTGAAAGGACTTGGCTTCGACAAATGCCCTGCTCCTTCCACGTTCTTCCTTGAGTCGCTAAATTCAGAATGAAGGGTAGGAAGCGGGCTACCACTTTCACCCACTTGCTCTCCGTGGATTCCTGACGTTCGAATTCATGCCAAAGATCCGCAGCTGTTTGGCCGAAGGAGCCGTGTCTTCCTTTGAACGCAGACATGAACTCGCCCTCTGCCTCCGATTGTTCAGCCCCCTCCGAGTCAAAAATAGAAACGTCCCCTGCCCTGATCTCGCAGATGTCGTGAACGAGGGCCATTTGAATGGCGTGATCGATATTGACCGATTCCGGAATGACTTCCCTAAAAGCCATCAGGGCCACGGCTAGGTGCCAGCTGTGCTCTGCGGAGTTCTCGTTCCGCGATCCGTCGGCAAGGTAGGCTCTGCGATACACAGACTTTAGTTTGTCGAGTTCCACTAAGAGGTTTTGGATTCTGCGCATGTGAGGCTCCTGGGATAGCAAAGTCCGCTCTAGAAATTACAGCCTAAGTCTAGACTGGGGAGCAATCCAGTAGCAGCGACTCGGAGGCCGTGAACTACCTGCATTTGCCCGCCCCATGCGCATGGCAGGGCGCTTACAGCCGTCTGTGATTGTTAATACAGGAAAGGGAGGCGGCCGCATGCGCGGCCGCCTCCCTTTTTCATGCAATCGATCGCCTCTACCTAATTTTCGCGAAGCCGGTCTTGAGGGAGGGGACCAGGGCGTCGATTTCGGTGTTGTGCATGGTGGTGGCCATGACTGCGGCGCAGGTGTTGATCATCAGGAAGCCTTCGTCGGAGAGGTGGTCTAGTAGGACTGCCAGGCGGGCGTTTTCTTGTGCGGAGGTGTAGGCTTCGCGGTAGTTGTGGGGGGATGTTCATTGAGGTGGACTCGGAACATTGAGCCACCGCCAGATACGCAAGCTTTGATGCCGGTTTCAGCGATGGCTTCGTTGATGCCTTCGATGGCGCGCGTGGCTAGGGCGTTGACTTGGTCTACTGCGGCTTCGTCGAAGTCGAGCATGGAGACCAGGCCGGCGGTCATGGTGACGGGGTTGGCGGGGGTGCCGTGGGCTACGGGGACGCTGTTGGGCTTGTCGACGGCGCCCCAGGCGTCCGGTTTGGCTGGCTTCGGCGTCATCGTAGAGGCCGTGGTAGGCGCCTTCGACCTTGGCGATCTTGGGGCGGCTGGTGAAGGCGCGGGAGGCTTTGATGGCGCCCATGACGGCTTCGGTGCCGGAGTTTACGAAGCGGATCTTTTCGAAGSCCTTGTTGCGGCTGATGAGGTGCTCGGCGAAGAGGACTTCGACTTCGGTGGCTACGGTGAAGGCGGTSCCCTTGTAGAGCTGGGCCGTGACCGCGTCGATCATGGGCTGGTAGGCGTGGCCGTGGATGAGCGAGGCCATGTTGTTGGCGAAGTCGATGCGCTCGATGCCTTCGATGTCGGTGACGACCGAGCCTTCGGCGTGGTCCGCGTAGAGCGGGTGCGGCTTGCGCAGCACGGTGTYGCGGCTGACGCCACCGGGGAGGATTTGGAGGGCGCGCTCGTAGAGAGCTGCGCTGCGCGATTGCTGCTCGGTGTTCGTCATCAGGCTCGTACTCTAATCTTTGGGGATGGGAAGGAGGGTTCCTTCGGTTCGCTCTTGTACGTATTCAAAGGTGACGTTGGGACTGAGTTCCACGAGTTGGAATCCTGCGGGGGTCACGTCGATGACGGCTAGGTCGGTGTAGATGCGACTGACCACGGCGGGGCCGGTGAGTGGGAAGGTGCACTCTTTGACCAGCTTGGGTAGGCCTTTTTTGGTGACGTGTTGCGTGATGACGAAGATCGTTTTCACGCCGGCTACCAGGTCCATGGCGCCGCCGACTGCGGGGATGGCGTCGGGGCCTCCGGTGGACCAGTTGGCCAGGTCGCCGTTTTGCGAGACTTGCAGGGCGCCGAGTACGCACAGGTCGATGTGGCCGCCGCGGATCATGGTGAAGCTGTCGGCGTGGTGGAAGTACGCGGCGCCGGGGATGGCGGTGACTTGACGCTTGCCGGCGTTGATGAGTTCGAGCTCGCCTTCGCCTTCGGCGGGGGAGGGGCCCATTCCGAGCAGGCCGTTTTCCGTGTGGTAGATCAGCTCGCGGCCTTCGGGCACGTACTTGGCGATCAGTTCAGGGATGCCGATGCCCAGGTTTACGTAGGAACCGTCGGGGATGTCGATGGCCACGCGCTTTGCCATTTGCTCGCGGGTCAGGCCGATCTGTGTGTTGGGATCGCTCACGGGTAGGACACTCCTTGGGCATTGAGCTGGGACTCGAAGGCGGGGTGGGGCACGGTGACGACGCGTTGCACGAAGAGGCCGGGGGTGACGATGACCTCGGGGTCCAGGTCGCCGGCTTCGACGAAGTCTGCGACTTGCACGATGGTGACCTTGGCGGCGGTGGCCATGATCGGGGCGAAGTTGCGCGCGGTTTTGTTGTAGACCACGTTGCCGTAGCGGTCGGCGGCGCGGCCTTTGATGATGGCGAAGTCTGCGGTTAGACCGTGTTCGAGCACGTACTCGCGATCGCCGAATTTGCGTTGTTCCTTGCCGTCGGCCAGGGGCGTGCCGACCGAGGTGGCGGTGTAGAAGCCGGGGATACCGGCGCCGCCGGCGCGAATGCGCTCCGCCAGGGTGCCCTGGGGAACGAGCTCGAGTTCGATCTTGCCGCTGCGATAGAGCTCGGGGAAGACCTTGGAGCCCACGCTGCGCGGGTAGGAACAGATCATCTTGGCCACCCTTCCGGCTTTGATGAGTGCCGCAAGCCCAACCTCACCGCTGCCGGTGTTGTTGTTGACGACCGTGAGGTTTGTGGCCCCTTGATCGATCAATGCGTGCAGCAGTTCGATGGGGGAACCGGCTTCGCCGAATCCCCCGACCATGACCGTGGCGCCATCAAAGATGTCGGCCACCGCGTCCTTCGCGCTTGCAACTTGTTTGTTGATCATCGGGCTCGCGCCTGGGGTTGGGTTCTAGTTTTGAACCGCGTGTGCTGCCTTGCGGGTGTAGTCGAACAGGCCTGCTTCGTCGAAGAGCACGCGGTCGGCGTAGCCATCGAACCAGATGGCGTCGGGGTTGCGACCCACGATGCAGATTTTGCTGCGCTCGGGCGCGTCGGCCGGGCTGCGTAGGATCTTGAAGATCACCACGCCGTTTTCGGAGCCTTTCAAGCCGGGGATCGGCTGRTCKGTSACGGARACGACYTCGGTYTTGCCCTTGTAGTGGGTGATCGACATGCGCGCGTGGGCTTCCACACCGGAGAGGCCTTTCTGCGACTCGTTGAGCAGGCGCCAAGCTTCTTCGATGGGCACGTTGAAGGCCTTGTGGGCCACGATGTCGCGACCGCAGAAGAAGTAGTGGTTGTTACCGCCGACGCGCTTGATGGAGCGCTGCATGATGCGCAGGGCATCCGCGTCGTCGTTGACGCCCTTGATGATGGGCGACTGGTTCTCGACGCAGATCCAACCGCGGGAGACCAGGGCTGTCATGGCCTTTTCGGTGCTCGGGTGCCAGCGCAGCACGCCGGTTTCTTCTTCGATGTAGTTGCCAGCGGCGTCTTTCGCCAGGAACTCATCGGGGTGGTTGAAGTGAATCATGAAGCGCATGCCCACGTGGGGATAAGCTTCGTGGAAGGCGTCGAGCATGGCCAAGAAGGCGTCGTCGAAGCGCTGGTCGGACGGGCAGAGAGCCTCCGGCTCAAGGGCGACTTTAAAGATGCGGTCGTCTGGTTCGACAAGGCCCTCGACAAACATCCGGCGCATACCGTCATGCATAACAAC
>JAESRM010000034.1 GCA_016764635.1 Planctomycetota bacterium | reverse complement strand
CGCAAGCAATGCTGAGGGCCCCGAATGAATAACGACGGAAGTTGTCCGGTCTCGGTACCACCCGCTACACTTCCGTCATGGGAATATTTGGATCTATATTTGGTGGAACGCTCGGCTTCATTGTCGGTGGGCCGATCGGGGCGATTCTTGGCTCAGCTCTAGGCTCGGGTATGGGCGCGCAGGCGGGCACTGAGCGAGCCAGCGCGTTTAGGGGCTCGCAGGCGCAAGCCCAGGCGATTTTTGCCGTAGCTCTTACGAGCCTGGCAGCCAAGGTGGCCAAGGCGGATGGGCAGGTCACCAAGGACGAGATCGAGGCCTTCGACGGCTTCCTGCGCGACAACATGGGCATGTCGGTCGCTGAGCGGAAGGCCGCGGCCCAGGTCTTCAATCATGCTCGGGACGACGACACCCCCGCGTCCGAGTTCGCCATCCAGCTTGGGCAGTTGCTGCGGACCCAGCCCGATCGCCTGCGCGACATCATCACGATTCTCTTTGTCGTTGCGATGGCCGACGGAGTCCAGCATCCCGCGGAAGAGGAACTCATCCGCCAGATCGCGCGCGACATGGGACTCTCATCCCGCGACTACCAATCSTGCAAGGCAAACTTCAACGCGGTCCGGGGYGAACCGAAGGTGTCWCCCTACGARGTGCTCGGYGTCCCGGCCGATGCAAGTGACGCAGATGTGCGCGCWGCCCACAGGCGCATCGTGCGCGAGTACCACCCCGATGTCTTGCAATCGAAAGGYATGCCGGAAGAGTTCCTAGAGTTCGCCAACAAAAAACTAATCGCCACAAACGACGCCTGGAGCCGAATCAAGGACGAGCGMGGGATGTAGAGGGGGGCCCTGAATGATTCGATTGGTGTTGTCCCGACAGTCCGTTCGGTGCCGGATTGTCATGCGTCGATCAACCATCCACTCTGGACAGCAACATCGACCTCGCTCTTCATCCATTCAAACAGTTCGGGCGAAGCGTCGTGGATGCCCTCGTGGATCGAAAGCACTTGGCTTCGGCAAATCCCCTGTTCCTTCCACGTTYTGCCTTGAGTGGCGAAATTCAGGATGAAGGGCAGGAAGCGGTCTAACACTTTCACCCACTTGMCTTCGGGAGACTCCTGGCGTTCAAACAGGGTCGTGGATGGGTTCATCGATTGATGCCACGGGCTGGATCGATATTCCCGACAGATAAGCCCCGCCAAAAAAAGGCGCCCCCGCCCGCTCTTCACAGCGAAGAGCGGGCGGGGGCGCATATCGGAAAACCAGGTCCGAAGTGTGGTCATCGGATCAGGTCCAAAGCCGGGGTTTCCCGTTGCAGGTCCACTGCCATCATTCGAAGATCAAGCGCACTGCATTAGTAAAGTTTGAAACGGAGTTTCCGCCCACCACATCGCGGTGCCAGAGTTGGAAGTTCCAGTGCTGCCCTGCGAGGGCTGCTGTGGTGCCAAAGGGGTCCGGGATCCATGCGGGGTCAATGGCTAAATTTGCAATACCTGCGGYGCCAGTGAACACGGCTTGATCTGTATAGCGACCGAAAGCKGCACCAGCGATGCATAAAACGCCGAGGCTCCCCCCYGGCTGATGGATCTCAGTGTTTCCCTGGCCAGCGATGTACAAGGCCAAAGTATTGGGTGGCAACTTGCTGGCATACAGAGTCTGTATGGTCGTRCTCGAAGAATTMCCGTAGCACGCGAGAAACCCGCGCTCGCCGGTGCTGTTCGGCACGCCCTCACAGAACTGCTGACCAGCAGCGTCGGCCATGGATGCCAGATGCGTGGCCCCATAAATGTCGTTGGAGTTAGAGATCGGGTTGTAGCGCGACCATGCAACCATGCTGAACTTGCTGTGGTAACCACCAGAAGCGCGCGAGGCTAGGGCCAGTGAGTTACCGATAAGGGAATAGGGGTTGCTAGTTGCGACCCGGGTACGATGCTCCGAGATGGCCAGGGTCGAGGAACCCCGACTGTCGAGGGTGGTCAAGTAGATTCCCGTTGTGCCGTCGGCATCCTCTTGGTGGTACGCCACCACGAACTCCGGACGAATGGGCGGCGTCCAWGTGGTCGCAAGRCGGATTCCGTGGACAGGTCGATCAAKGGGCCCGTGTTCCATTTGGTTCAGGTCRARAGCRCGRACKARGCTGGWRCCACGGMRGAAGAGRATGCGCTTGGTCGAGCGGTCGACTTCATTYGTYTCGTCGTATGARATGAGGTRYTTGGGGCTTGTTCCGCCMGCATARATCGACTCGGATACATCCARATCGTAGGGGAGCACTCCSGCGGCAACMGTATRGATGATCSCGTTYGTTACGAKRAYRCCAYTGGCRTYCACTKYACCYGTGCCKATYTGSGCGTTGGCACCCGGWGCCSAACGRWAAGCGAAYGCGATGTTCCAGGCATTGAGTCCAWAYARGGAYGAATTKCCCTTGGAGATGACGAGRCCCCAGSWAGTGGTCGTTCCGGATCCAGCCAGSMCGGWGATCGAKCCCARRGYKCCTGTGGGCGACRCMGTGCGGAGGCGNKKKNGMAATGGGGGCAGCGATGATATTRCTYTCGCTCCAGCCCACKAGAAARTGMGGTGATGTGGCCGTGGAATTGTTGTCTCCACCCACATCAGGGTAGCGGTAGTAAACGCCAGCGGGCGGCGTAGCAATCGTGATGGTCGTTGTCGGAAAACCGGTTGCGTCGTCGTAGAATCGACCCACGATGCTATGAACGCCAATGGAGTTGATCTTCTCGGCTACGATCAGCGATTGATCGAGAACATCGATGTTGGCGATTTTGGGCCTCACCCATGAATCAGCGCTCCCGTCGATGTAGCCACTGGTGAGCAAGGTGCCGTCCAGGGTTTCGTAGCTTATCGAAAACAAGTCCGAGTCTGCGCCAGAGAATCTCTCCTCGTACACGTAGGTATTCCGCCGACTCGACGAATCGAAGCCGACGTCCACGTTGTCTAGTTCGGCAGTGTACTCATCTACGGAGTACGTAGAAAAGATTGGATCGACTGTGACGGGGCCGATCGCTTGGCTCATGAAGGACGCGGGAACCGTGAGTCGCAGCTGACTTCCATCGAATTTCATGGGGACATCAGCCCGGTGGCCGGCTCCATCGAACACTATCGCAGCGCCGTAATCCACGCCGCCGTTCGGGCCGCGGAAGGCGAGGCCAGCGCCTGCTTTAGACCCTATGAGGTCCGAGATTACGTCGAGCTCGATGACCAAATCGCCCTCATGCCCGGCCACGTCAAGTTCGAAGCTTTGCTCCACTGACTCCAGCGCCATGTCGTAGAGCACATCGACGGGGCCGCGATTCAAGGTGAAGCGGTCAGACTCCAGAGTGACGGAGGCCCGAGCCGCCAACTTCAGCTCGACCCCGCCAAGAAGCACAGATGTGAGCCGGAATTGGACGGGGTAATTGCGCGGTGCGTCCGACCCAAGGAACGGGATATAAGTGAAGCCCCGGTCGTTAATTTGAGCCTTGTAAGTCCTTCCGCGGACCCAGGTGCCCTCTGTGTGCTCGGTGTAGTAGAGGGTCGAGTGTCGGTCTTCGGTCAGCACCGAGTCCGTGGGCTGCATGCGTTCATCGGCAGCGCCGAGGTCCTGCCCGACGGCCGTCGAACCGATCAGGAGTGAGGCGGAGACATGGAAAACGAGCGCCAGCAGGGTGGCGGGGAGGGCATTTAGAGAGGGCTTCATAGGCTTTGGAGGCGGGGGAAATGGCACCTGATCGTTGGACGGGGTGGTCCTGAGTGGTACCTGCTCACCTGGAGGGGCTCCTCCTGCGGGCAGCACTCACGCGGAATTTCGGAATTTCAATGCTAGAGGGGTGTGGGTGGTCACAATTTGAGGAAATATCCGGGCTAGCGCATACAGGACCGGTCGGGCAAGCTAGCCCCAGTGAAAGAGGCATCATCCCCCGAGGACCCCAGGGTCGCCAGCGCAGTGGCAGGCAGCGCCGACGCCCTCCAGGAGATCCTGGGCGATGAGGGCCCGGGCATCATGGCGCAACTCAAGATCGCGCCCAAGTGGTTGCGGGCCATCGCACCGGAGGACGTGCTCCAGGTCACTTTTATGGAGGCCTTCCTCCGCGTCAGGACCCTTAGAGACGCATCCAGACCCTCATTCCGCGCGTGGCTCAAACGGATCGCTCAGAACAATCTGAACGACGCCATCCGGAACCTCGAACGGGACAAACGGCCCGATTCCCATCGGCGGCAGACCACCGGACCGGACGGGGAGTCCTCGCGGACCCTGCTAGCCCGCGTCACGTCAGGGGCGGGGACCGTCGGCTCCAACCTTGGAGCCGAAGAGGAGCTCAGCGCTCTTCTTTCGGCGGTAGCCAAGCTTCCCACGAGCTATCGCCTAGTCATTCAGGGTCTTGATCTAGACGAGCGTTCCGTGGCCGACCTGGCGAAAGAGCACGGTCGATCGAGCGGCGCTATTCACATGCTTCACTCCCGCGCGCTCGATCGACTCCGCGACATTATGCTTCGGCAAGATTCATCCAATGGTCAATGACCCCGATTCCAATAAATTCCCCGAGAGCTCACGAGAGGCGGAGGGGGACCAGATGTCGGTGGACGCCGCAGCCATGGCCCGCATGGTTCGCCAAGAGATGATGGCGGAAGACTTGCCGGGATCCGAGAGCGAAGCGACCCGGCACGCCGAGCACGCAGGTGACTGGATCAGTCGCTACCAGCTGGTCCGACGCATAGGGGAGGGTGGCATGGGCACGGTCTGGGAGGCGCTTCAGACAGACCCCGTTGAGCGCMGCGTGGCCCTCAAGATTATAAAGCTGGGAATGGACACCGAGCGAGTCGTCGCACGCTTTCACGCCGAGCGCCAGGCCCTTGCCAGGATGGAGCACAGCCACGTCTCGGGCGTGCTCGACGGAGGCTGCACGGAACAGGGGCGCCCYTACTTCGTCATGGAGTTGATCGACGGYCTTTCGATCACCCGCTACTGCGAGACGAATCAACTYGGGCTGGAGCAGCGCCTYGAATTGTTCCTTCAAGTGGGCAGCGCCGTGCAGCACGCGCACCAAAAAGGTGTGATTCACCGGGACATCAAACCGAGCAACGTTCTGGTGACGGAGGTGAGTGGAGGTCCATCCGTCAGGGTGATCGACTTTGGAATCGCTAAAATCGTGGGGGCGGAATCCGCTCTAGAGACTCGACTGACGGCGTCTATCGACGTGATCGGAACGCTCGAGTACATGGCGCCGGAGCAGGCCTTGGGCGGCTCCGAGGACGTGGACATCCGGACGGATGTCTATAGCCTCGGCGTGCTGTTGTTTGAGCTGCTGACCGGCAAGCTCCCATTCGAGTCCGCGGCGGATTCCAGTACCACGCTCGAGGACGCCCTACGTGCGATCCGCGAAACGGAGCCGCTGCGCGCCTCGGAGGTCTTTGCGTCGCAGGCTTCCGCTCAGGCCCAAGGCAAAGGCCCCGATCGCCGCAGGCTTCAATCGGCTCTAGAATCAGAGCTGGATTGGATCATCCTGAAAGCCTTGGAGAAGGACCGATCTCGCCGCTATCCCAGCGTCGCCAGCCTGAGCGACGATGTCCGTTGTTTCCTCGCCGGGGAAGCCATATCTGCTCGGCCGCCCAGCGTGACCTACCGCTTCACCAAATTTGTGCGCCGCAATCGCCTATTGGTTGCATCACTGGCGGCGGCAACCGTGTTGCTCGCGGCCGGCATTGCTGGCACAAGTTATGGTTTGTTCAAGGCGTTACGCGCCAATGAAGCCATGCAGGAAGCGATCGATGAGAAGGAGGCGCAGCGTGCCCTCGCGACCGAAAGCAACGCAGTCTTGGCGTCGATGTTGATCGGCGTGGCGCCCCGGTTAGCCCGCGGCCGGGATACCGAGCTCCTTATGGCCCTGCTCGATGACACGTCGACCCGATTGAAGAACGGGGAAGTGGAGCACCCGCTGGTGGCCGCGGACCTGGACATGACCATGGGAGCCGGCTATCAGGCCTTGGGTCGTCCGGACCAGGCGTTGGTCCATTCCCGGCGCGCCCAGGCTATATTGCTCCGTGAACTAGGACCGGAGGACCCTGCAACATTGAAGGCCAWGTTCAGTATGGGCATGGCGTTGCGSAGTCTCGAACAGGCGGATGAGGCCTTYGAGCTCCTGGAGTCCACACTCGAAGTCCAAACCCGGGTCCTTGGTGAARCCCACGCCGACACCTTGGCCACGCGCAGGGTCCTCGGCTCACTCCTGCATCGCATGGGCCGTCTCGACGAGTCCAAAGTCCACCTCGAAYTTGTAGTCGATACCGAGCGCCGCTTGCTCAGTGACGAAGAGCGGGCCAAGGTCCCAAGCCTAGCGGAGCTCGGAACGCTCGAGTTCTATGGACGCAARGATTTTGTCCGCGGCAAAGTTTTRATGACGGAAGCTCTGGAGCTMATCACCMARTACGAGGGCGCCGATCACCCCTGGGCGCTGCGCTACACGGAGACGCTCAGTCAAATCAAAGCTCAGCTCGGCGACCTGGACGGKTCCTTGGCSATGTGCGCTTCGCTCTCYGAGCAGTACACCAAAATATACGGAGCCGAGCACMGGGAGACCCTAGCAGCGGAGGGCAACCGCGCTTTCACCCTGCGTTTCGCCGGCCGTATGGAGGAGGGCGATGCCCTCATGCGCCAGGTTCTGGAAACCCAGATCCGCGTCCTCGGCGCCAACGCCGCCGACACCTTATGGACGCGATCAGAAGTCGCCATGGGCGACGCCCGAGGTGGCGATTTCGACGCCGCCATCAAAGAGCTCCGAGCCGTGGTSCAGGTGGTCGAAGCCCGCGGCTTTCCCGACTTCGACGGCCGGTCCAACCTGGTCGAAGCCCTAGAGATGAGTGGAGACTTGCGCGCCGCCTCCAAAGAGCTGACCGCACTTTGCTCCAAAATCAAAGAAGCCCTTGGTCCCGACCACCCCATGCTGCAAGCCATGGAGGGTAGGCTCCGTGGCATACATAAAGCGCTGGAAGCCCAGCCCACCAGCACGACTGGGGGAGAGGGGCTCTAGCAGGCAGATCAACGACGACCTACGCAGCGGCGCTCCCCGATACCGGGTGTACCGGCGTCAGTCATTTTTCTCCACTTACTCAAGCGGCTAGTGACCGGTCTCACGCACCAGGCTCATCCGATCTGGAAACGAATACGAGTTGCGTGCAGGACTGGTCGCAAACCGACTGCTAGCTACGTGGAAAAATCGAGAAGAGTGACTGACGGTGTATGCTCAGTGGCCCCAGTCATTCAGCAATCTTGTCGAGGGTCTGAATTCGGCAGTCCTGCTATACTCCCCATTCTCCATCAGCCGCAGACTCTCGATCTTTCTCCCTGCGGAATCCGGCGTTCGACYTTGGCCTTTTTGGCCGAGCGAACACGTGATGAATCGGTGGGCGAATCACCATATACAACAAGGAAGCAAAATCCAGATTTCTGAACAAGCTAAGGCATGAGGCCAGCTTTGATGAATTTACGGTCATCAGCGATCAACCCATTCGGTACACGGGGGACGGTACGGCTCCGAATCCTTTTCGGTATTTCTTGGCCTCGTCTGCCCTCCGCGCTGGCTACTTCGTCAAGACTTAATGCAGTGCCAGGGATATCCCCACCGAAGACATCAGCATCGTTCAGGACAACTTTGTTGATCCGGATTTCCGATATCTGCAAACATTCAAAATCCGTGCTGAACTTCCTGAGGGGTTGTCTGATTGGGACCGGGAAGGAATCATCAGTGCGATGGGCCGCTGCACTGTAAAGCGAGTGATGCAGAACGAGCTGGGGTTCGAAGTCGATTCAATCTCTACCTTAGGCAAAACTCTGGTCTGCTCTACGAGAGTGATTCCGAAGACGGTGCAAGGACCATGATTCCGGGGAAGGACTGCTCGCTCGAAGGAACGCTCAAGAACATGACTGGTGTGATCGAGTCGCTTGGGATCAAACTTGAAGTGGCGGCGTGGAGGAATATCGATCCCCACGTTTATCCCGCGAATCCTTTACCATCGATGAAGGCCGACACAAAGGTCCAATCACTGAGAGAGTGCCCGTTCAGGGCGTCCAAGTCCTTCTGGGATGCTCCCTTGAATGCGCTGCTCACCCCGCTCTTCTGGAATCCAAGACCATCGGCAATTTTGCTGAGCGCCTTGTCGCAATTGCGCGTGCTCACGCCCAGGGCCATGAGCGGCATGACCTCTTCGTCGAAGGCCTCCCGGCTCGACAAAGCTTGCATCATTTTCAGCGGGTACTCTGTTCCTGTTTCCGTGTCACGCACTCGAGGCCGCTTGATGTTCGTTGGTGCGCCGTTCAGGAAATTCCTTCCCTTGCAGCTACCTCCACCTCGTCCTCCGCAAGCTGGACGACTGTTTTGGTGGCTGCTGCACTGATCTCGGTCATCAATGCCTCCCGGATCATTTGACGGATCGGGAGCACTTCGCCTGGCAATCCGCGCTTCACTCGGCGCTGGCGTTCGACTTTTTCTGTTGTGGACGGGGCTCGATTTCAGGTAGGTGAGCGGTTTCACTAACTCTTGTTCAACCATGGGGTTGAGCCCCTTTCAAATCTACTAACGGTGCGGACACCCTCTCTTCCAAGCGTGGGGAAGGGCGATCGATGGTGAAGGCGCTGTCGTTGAGTGCGGCTGCGGCTGCGGGGGTGTGCTGTGGGCAACGGGTACGCTGTTCGGTTCTCCAGGCGTCCGATTAATCCCTCCGGTGTCTTGCAGCAAGCTAGGGCTGCAATGGGTGTTCCTATCTATCGATTCACTTGTCATTAACGAATTTGTAGGCCCCTAGTGGTCGTAGGGCGGCCTTTTTGGAGTCTACGGGAGTTTATGGGAGAAACCGTGAAGGTCGGCGGAGGGCATTTGCGTTGGTGGGGTGAACCGGGCGGAATTCCGCCCCCAACCCCCGAAACACCATGCAAGCAATACACAAACTCATCCCCCTGCTCCTGATGGCTACCAGCGCTCATGTTGTGGCGCAGGGCTCCTCTGAACTCTCTTACACTGCCGAGACCTATGGATTTGCCTCCGGCGACTTGCCCATCCGAGGTCTGGGTTTGGTCCTAGAGCTCGTCGACGGTTCCTCCGAAGCACCCAAGCTGCGCCTCTTTGGTGGCCCCGCCGGTCATCCCGCGAGCATCTCGATCTCTGCCGATAGTGACTCAGCCCGTACTCCGCAAGGCGCCAAGCGTCTCATCGGTGATAGCAATACGGTCCACGAAGGCAGCTTCGACTGGATGGGGTACTACGAGGTCCCGCTCGAGGGCCCGCTCACCGAAGGCGCACAGTTCTTCGCCCAAGGCACGCACGTCGGGATTTTCGACTTGGCAGGCGTGGGCCAAGCCCTGACCCAAAACTCAAACGGTTTGCAAGTTCATGTCGTCGCACCGACGGATACCCCTATCAGTGTGGGCGAATTTCGTCCCCACCTTCCGCAAGAGCAGGCCGAGCTGCCCGGGACCGCTGGTCTTGCGGAACGACTTCAGCGCTGCCTGAATTCCAACGGAGACTCCACCAAGATTAGCCTGTATGTCGAGGGCAACGGTGGCGCGGGCGCCAATGTCGGAGGGCAGGGGTCCATGGAAATCCTTGTGCAGCGCACGAGCGAAGGAACCTACGAGGTTATCCTCGCTGCAGATCTGGCCGTCAAGGCT
>JAESRM010000255.1 GCA_016764635.1 Planctomycetota bacterium | reverse complement strand
GGCTCTTCAGCGTCGAGGGTTGTGCGAGATTCGTCGGCTTCAGCGCCTGCTTTTGAGTTTTCGTCGCCGAAGTACTCGTTGCGGGTTTTGATGTCGATTTCCCAGCCGCACAGGCGGCTTGCAAGGCGGACGTTTTGGCCGCGCTTGCCGATGGCCAAGGACTGTTGATCCTCGTCCACCAAAACCACTGCGGAGTGGGTCTCCACGTTGGGGTAGATGTTGTCCAAGTGGATCGTGGCGGGCTTGAGGCCGTTCATGATCAAGGTCTCGAGCGAATCGCTCCAGCGGATGATGTCGATCCGTTCGCCGCGCAATTCGTCGATGGCCGCACGGATGCGGGAGCCACGAACGCCGACGCAAGCGCCGATGCAGTCCACTTTGGGGTCGGAGGTTTGCACCGCCATTTTTGTGCGGTAGCCCGGTTCGCGGACCACGCGCTTGATCTCGATGATGTTGTCGGCGATCTCGGGCACTTCCAGCTCGAACAAGCGGCGCACCAAGTCGGGGTGCGTGCGGCTCAGTTGGATGCGGACCCGGTTGCCGTCTTCGCGCACCTCGACGATGATCGCACGGATGCGGTCGGAGGGGGCGTAGGTCTCGCCGCGCACGCGATCGTCGCGGGAGAGGTAGCCTTCTACTTTGCCCAGGTTGACGACCAGGTCCTGGCCTTCGTAACGCTGGACCACGCCGTTGACCAATTGGCCCACGCGGGATTCGTATTCTTCGAAGAGCACGTCCCGCTCGGCTTCACGCACTCGTTGCATGAATCCTTGCTTGGCGGCTTGGGCTGCGATGCGGCCCAGTTCGGCCAGATCGATCTCTTCGTACTCACCTTCGTCGTCCTCCATCGTGACGGCGCCGGTTTCCCGATCGAGTTTAACGATCAGGTCCTCGTCCAGGCCCAGGCGCTTGCGCACGGAAACCGCGAGGGATTCCTCGAGGGCACGRAAGATCACTTCGCGAGAAATGTCYTTCTGTGCGTGGAGGAGGTCGATCAACTTCAGCAGTTCTGCGCCGTTCATGGTGGGGGCTTGTCCGCTTGGGAGAAGGGAGTTTTCGTTATTGGACGGGGATCGCCAAGTCGCTTAACATGCAAAGAAGTGGGGAGTGACCCCACTTCCGGGCGGGTAGCAACCCGGTTTCGGTAGTGTGCATCGGCCACCTTTTATTGGAACCCCTGGGCACCAGGGATTGAAAGGGTGGTTGATGAGCGCGCAGTCTGTGCGAAAGGGGCTTCCGAGTCAACCGCTGCATGGGTCCTAAGCAGTTTCCAAATGAGCTTTCAACAGAATTCAYMGGCCGAATCAGGTCCGGTCGGCTCCGGTCAGGCCTGGTCCGATTTTTTGAAGCGCGTGGAGCGGGTGGCTCCCAGCGAGGCAACCCTTCTAATTCAGGGCGAGCACGGCGTAGGGAAAGGGTGGATCGCAAGGGCGATTCATAGGCTCAGTGCCCGGAGTGGGGGTCCATTGGTGGAAATCGACCTGTCCGTTGGAAGCCCCAATTTGGTGGAATCGACCCTGTTCGGCCACGAGGCCGGAGCTTTCACTGGGGCGGACCGGGCCAGGCTGGGTTGTGTGCGCCGAGCGGATGGCGGAACTCTCGTCTTGGCCGGTTTGGATGATTTGGACTTGGGCTTGCAGGTAAAGCTCTTGCGCCTTCTCCAGGAGCAAGAAGTGGAGCCGCTAGGATCGGAGGGCCCGGTGAGCGTGGATGTGCGCGTGGTGGTCACGGCCACCAAGGATTTGAGGCAGCAGGTCGAGCTGGGGGCCTTTCGCGAAGACCTCTATTATAGGTTGGCCGTGGTGCAGCTCGAAGTGCCGCCCCTGCGGGTTCGTTTCGAGGGTAGCGAGGCCTGGTTGCCGGCTTTGGTGGAGGAAGCCGCCGCCGCGGTACGCCGGCCGAGCCGGAAACTAGGCAAGGAGGCGGTCGCACGCCTGGCGGCCTACCCTTGGCCCGGCAATGTTCGCGAGCTGGAAAATGCCCTCCAGAGGGTGCTAGTGCTGGGTTTGCACGCGGATCAAGAGGTGGATGCGAGCGAATTGGACTTCCTAGAGGAATCCCTGGCTGGCCATGGGGGCGCCTTGGACCTGGCCCTCCAGGCCCTGGCCACGGGCATCAAAGTGGAAACATTCGTGGGGCACCTGCTGGAACAGGCATTAAAGGAGCATCGCGGGAAAGTGGCCCCCGCAGCCAGGGCCGTGGGCCTATCCCGCAAGGCCTTCGAGTATCGTCTATCCAAATGGAAAGCAGAGCAGCAGGATGGGGAGGAGCAGTCTTGAAGCCCGGGACCCTTATATGGGGTGTGCTTTTGCTCATTTGCCCTGTTTCGCCTTCCAGCGGGCTCTCGATGGTCCCGATTGGTTCGATTTCGGCCCAAGAACCGGGGGATCTGGCGGTCTTGTCCTCCATGGTAGAAATGGCGGGCCATGCCGACCGCGTGCAGCGGATTCAGGCCATGGAATGGCTTTTAGACCCCTCCTGGGGCGATAAGGCGGCCGATTCCCGGGTTCAGGTGGCCTTGGAGCGCGTGGCCCTGGAGCCTGACCCCGAAATTGCGGGACGCTGGCGTGTGGCCCTCGCGGTCTGGGATTCCAACCCAGCCAGGGCCTGGGTAGAGCGGGAGGTTTTTCGGGCGCCGGTGGATCAGGCCTTGGAGATCGTCCGGGCCCTGCAGGCCAACCAGCGCTCCGCCGCATTGATTCGGCGGCTGACCGGACGCCTGGTGGATCCCGAACAGGCCGGGACATTGGCCGTTCCGGTCGCCGCGCAATTGCTCCCTTTGTATGCACGCATTTTGGTGGACGCGGCCCCCGGGGATTTTGGGCCAGCCGATGTGGCGCCCTTGGTGGCCGGTTTCAAACACGCGGATGGCCGCATGTTGCGAGCTTCTTTCAAGGCCTTTGAACGGGCGGTTTTGCGCTTGAACGAATTGGACGAGGATGCGCGCACGGAGCGCGTGTTGTCGGTGTTCTTGGATGGGGGCATCGATGCGCGGCTCGTACTTTTTGAGCAGGCGTTGAGTGGTTTCAGTCCCCGGGCTGAGGGCGCTTTGGCTTTGGGCAGCGCACGTGCTTTGCAACAGCACGTGGCCCGTGGACATCGCAACATGGGCGAGCGCGACACGGCCCAACGGGCCTGGCGTTTCCGGGCCTCATACCTGGAGGGTTTGGCATTGATCGCGCTGGGAGATTCGCAAGCGGCGGCCTCCGAATTGACGCATGCCTTGCGCTTGACCGACCATGCCCTGCGCGGCTTTGCCGACGTGGACATTCAAGCCTCGGATGGAACGATTTCAAGGCAGCGAAGAGGCGAGTACTTGGATCTTTTGCAGGAGCGGGTTTTGGCGCTCATCGCCATGAACTTGGCAGCGATGCAGGGCGGGGAAGAAGCGGGCAGCGAGGTTTGTTTACGGCGTGCACAGGAGGCCCATCGCTTGCACATGCAAGGGCAGGCGCTTTTCGCGGGATTGCACGGAGTGGCCTTGGGAGGCTGGGATTCGCTATTTGACGGGCGTTTGTCTCCTTACCGTTTGTTGTTCCACGGCAGGCGCTTTGAAGACGGCATGTCCTTGCAAGTCGCCTTGCACTTGGAGTTTGAATTGGGCCGTTGCCTGGCGAGTGTGGCGCCCATGGAGATGCCCGGTTTTGAATCCTATCCCGTGCCCGATGCGCGTATGGGGGATCCGCTCCTGGACCCGGAACGGCGCGACCTTGTGGGGCAAATTCAAATCGCGCGCTTGGATCGTTTGGCCATGGAAATGGATGTGATGGGGGAGCGCATCGCTGACGTTCAAGCTTCACCGGGCATGCGTGTGCCCGAGGCGGAAATCGAGGTGTACACGCGACTCGAGCGGCAACGTAGATTGTTGCTGCAGCGCATCGAACAAATGGAGAATGGTGCGCGCAAACAAGTGCTGCTCGACCTGCGTGTTCCCGGGCGCCAAGGGCTGCGCTTGGCGCGTGGCTTGCGCGCCGCGGGAGAGATGAAGCGCGGGCGTGAGTTGGTGCGCTCGTTCAAGGAAGACCTGGCGGCGAATGGCATTTCCGATGCGTGGTACTACCTGGGTCAGGAGCGATTGGCGCGGGCGGATTTGGAGTTGGGCGCGAACCTGAGCGACGGGGACAAACCGCTGCAGGCCCAACGCTGGTTGGAAGCTGGGACCGACCGTCTGCAGGGCATTTTGGATCGCTTGAAAGAAGCGGGGGCGGGGCCCAAAGCGCTCGAACCGTACCGGGATTTGCTGGCTGGTGCCCTGGTGAGTTTGGCTGTGCACGCCAATGTGCGGCTCGGCAAACCGGAGGCGGCCTTGGCCTATTACGAGCGTGCCTATGGGCTCAAGCAAGACGATTTCATGCGCGTGCTCTTGGCTTGTTACCGGGCTCGATCGGGCAATGAATCGGAGGCGCGCAGTCTCTTGGGCACCGTTTCGGTGGCGCCTCCCCTGTATTACAACCTGGCCTGCACCCATGCCTTGCTTGGGGACCGGGACGAGGCCTTGTTTTGGCTGGGTAAGGAATTGCGGGAGAATCACCGCGAGCCCGCCAGCCTCCAGCGCCAGAAAATCTGGGCTGCCCAGGACCCGGATCTGCATTCCCTGCGCGAGGATGCGGCATTCCAGGCATTGGTCTCGACCCGTTGATTGCAGCCGTTGTGGGGGGGGTGGGCGTATTTACCTATGGGGCAGAGGTCAATTCCTGGGCCCGCTGCTTGAGGGAGGCTGGGGCCTGATTTACGATCCCCGCTAAGCCGGACGGCCCATTCGGAGACGTCAATTTAGGCGTCCCACCCACGCGGAACCCCCGTAGACCCCCCCATGAAACTTTTAGCTCTCACACTCGCACTTGGCCTCGCCGCCATGTTCACCACCCCCGTAGTGGCTCAGCCCACCGTCGAGGGAGACGTTTGGATGGCTGACTTCGACGCAGCCGTCGCGGTCGCCAAGAAAGAAGGCAAGCACCTTCTGGTCGACTTCACCGGTTCCGACTGGTGCGGTTGGTGCATTCGCTTGCACGAGGAGGTCTTTGACCACGCTGAATGGGAAAGCGTCGTCACCAAGGAATACGTACTGGTCGCATTGGACTTCCCCCGCAACGAAGACGCCAAGGCCAAGGTCCCGAACCCCAAGCGCAACGATGAGCTCTCCGCCAAGTACGGCGTGAGCGGTTTCCCCACCATCCTGTTGATGACCTCTGACGGCGACGTTTTCGGTCAAACCGGCTACCAGAAAGGCGGCCCCGAAGCTTACCTCACTCACATGGCTGAGTTGAAGGCAGCAGGCATGCCCGCTTTGAAAGAGTCCATCGCGATGAGCGACAAGTACGCCGCCGCCAAGGGCGACGACCGCTTTGCCATCTGGAACGAAGTCGCAGCGTTCATCGAGCGCGTCGGCGCGGACACCTCCGGTGCCAAGCGCTTGGTTCCTATCGTGGAAGAGGGCATGACCCTGGACCCCGAGAACAAGCAAGGCATCTTCAGCAAGGCGCTCGGCCTGCTCATGAACATGGGCAGCTACAAGGCTGAGTACTTCGACAAGGCCATCGCCATGGACCCTAAGAACGAGTCGGGTTTGTACGAGGCTGCACTTATCGGTCGCATTGAAAACGTGAACAGCGAAGAGACCATGCTTTCATCCTTGGAGGCTGTCAAAGCATATGCCGGACTCGACAAGATCGTCGATAAGGATAAGGGGCTGCGCATTTACAGCATTGCGGCGATCTATGCCATTCGCCATAAGCAGGACCTGGTGTTGGCCAAGATTTTCGCCGAGAAGTCGGCCCTGCTCGGTGGCAACGAGGACGATCGCTTTGGCAAAGCCATCAAGGATATCCTCGGCACGAAAGATGAAGTTGTCGAGGAAAGCCACGAAGGCCACGACCACTAAGGTTCGCTCTTCTTTTAGAACGTGAAAGCGGCCCCGCCCCTCGAAAGAGACGCGGGGCCGCTTGTTTTGTGGGGGGGATCGGCATCAGCAACGGTGGGAGCCATAGGCATGCTAAACTTCGACAGCTGTAGGCAGACGGCGGACTCSTATGATATGGAGTCCTGAGTCGGAGTCTCTTAGCGAAAACAAACCGTACGACGACAATACTCCACCGGGCTGAAAGTACATCAAGAAGCCAGAATGTAATTTGAGGGGATGAACAAACCATGAGCGATAAAATTGAAGGCGTGCTTTTCATTGCACTGTTGGCCATTTTCTTGGCAGCGCTAATCAGTGCTGTAATTGCGATCCTATTTCGGTTGTTTGGCAAGAGATCCAGCAAGCCAAGAGGTTGGGCGTCGTTTGGGGTTTTCTTGTCAGTCGTGCTGGTTGGCTTCTCGATCTATATTCTTGGCAGGTACACAGAAAGGTCGGGGTCCGTTGAGGTCTTCGACGCGATTGAAACTTCTGCAGGGATTTGCATTCTAATGGGCCGCTACGAAGGATTGACGACGGGTTGGGACTACCAGTTGCTTTATGTGAATCGGGGTGGGGGGGTGCTGACATTTCCTTGCGGTGCGGAAGAACGCCTTTGGAAGGGCGCTAGTTTGGAGTTTGAACGGGAGGGAGGGATCGTCTCCATAAGTACCGGTGAGTGGCAAGTTGCAACGTTTCGGGAAAACCCAGCTGAGCTGACCGTTACGGACAGTGATATCGTCGCTAAAGGTGAACCATTTCGTAGCCATCAATGGACTAGGAAGTATCTGGCCGCGCAAGATTGAGGGCTGAAACGATAGGAGTGCCGAGTCGCACTTTAAATCTAGTGCAAACGTCCCACTGGCGTGAGATTTGGAGAAACAGTGCGGATGTACGGAACCGCACATTATTCCGCCACCTACGCAAGAACGCACCCTTCCGGCTTTGCCGGAAGGGTGCGGAGGAATAATCTGCCGGTACCATCCACCCTCTTACCCTCTACGCGCTTTCGCGGTCGTCTTCGGGGGTTAGGCGCGGGGTTTGCCTTTCGCGTTTGGCGTTTTCGGCTTTGGCTAAGGCTTGGCGCACGGCGATGGCGGTGTCCGGGGTGACGGAGATGGAGCTGATGCCGCAGTCGACTAGGAAGGCGGGGATCTCATCCGGATAGTCCGAGGGCGCTTGGCCGCAGATGCCGATTTCGAGGCCGCGGTCGCGGAAGGTTTGCACGGTTTGGCGGATGAGGGTTTTTACGGCGGGAGAGCGGGCGTCGACCGGGTGGCGGTAGCCTTCCAGGTCATCGCGCGAGACGGCGTAGACGGTTTGCACCAGGTCGTTGGAGCCGATCGATCCTCCGGTGAGTTCCATGGCGTCGATGAATTCATCGCCCAGGATCACGTTGGAGGGCAGTTCGATCATGAGGAACAGGGGCACGTTGGCCTCGCTTCCCAGGCCGCGGTCGTCGAGCAGTTGCTTGACCTCTTCKCCTTCTTTSGGGCTGCGGCAGAAGGGCACCATGAGTTGCAGGTTGTCCAGGCCCAGGCGGCGTTTGACCAGGCGCAGGGCGTCGCATTCCATTTCGAAGGCGGGTAGGAATTTGGGGTCCACGTAGCGCGAGGCTCCGCGCCAGGCGATCATGGGGTTCTCTTCCACGGGTTCGAAGATGCGGCCGCCGAGCAGCTCGCGGTATTCGTTCGACTTGAGGTCGGAGAGGCGCACGAGCACCGGGCGCGGGTGGAACGCTGTGCAGATCAGGCCCACGCCTTCCATGACGCGGTCCACGAAGAACTGGCGTTTGTTGGCGTAACCGGCCGTGCGGCGCTGGATGGCGCTGACCATGGTGGCGATGGTTTCGCGACCGGTCTTCTCGATGACCTCGTCCCAGGGCATGAGCTCGGGCGCGATTTCGCCGGTCTTGGCGTAGTCGGAAAGCTCCTCGTAGTAGAGCAGGGCCAAGGGGTGCACGCTGACCTCGGAGGTCAGGATGAATTCCAAACGCGCCAGGCCCACGCCGTCCACGGGCAGGCTCGAATCGGCCAGGGCCTTGGAGGGGAAGCCCACGTTCAGTTTGATTTTGGTTTCGAGTTTTTGCGAAAGGTCGATCTCTGTGGTTGTGATTTCAAAGGGCTGAATGCCTTCGAAAACCAATGCCGTGTCGCCTTCGGCACAGGTGCCGGTGACCTCTTGCAGGGGTTTGAGTTTGCGCGTGGCGTCTTCGCAGCCGACCACGGCCGGGATGCCGAACTCGCGTGCGATGATGGCGGCGTGGGAGGTGCGGCCGCCTTTTTCGGTGATGATGAGGGAGGCATCCTTCATCATGGGTTCCCAGTCGGGCGTGGTCATCTCGGTGACCAGCACGTCGCCTTTGTCGAAGACGCGCTCTTCCACGGGGATGTCGTCGATTTTTTCGCCGGCGGAGATGCGGTTGCGCAGGGCGCGCTTCTTGAGGATGACCTCTTCGTAGCTCTTGTACATGCGCACGCGGCCGGAGCCGATGCGCGTGCCGACCGCGCCGCCGGTGGCGAGTACTGCGCCGGAGCTTTGCAGTTGCTCGACCAAGCCAGCTTCCATGACGTAGCGCACCAACTTGGCGCCTTCCTTGTTCGAGTGCACGGTTTCGGGGCGTGCTTGGACTATGAATAAGTCCTGGGAACGGCCGTCTTTGGCCCATTCGATGTCCATGGGCATGCCGTAGTGGTCCTCGATTTTGAGGGCCATYTCAGCCAGGTCCATGATCTCTTCGCGGTTCAAGGACCAGGCGCGGCGGCGCGCGGAAGTCACGTCGATGCTCTCGGTCAGGGCGGCGCCTTGGCCTCCGTAGACCATGGCGATGTCCTTGGCGCCCAGGTGGCGGTGCACGATGGACTGGTAGCCATTGCGTAGGCCTTCCTTCCAAACCGTGAAGTGGTCGGGGGAGACGGAGCCTTGCACAACCAATTCGCCGAGCCCGTAGGATGACGAAATGTGGATCACGCCCTGGTGGCCGGAGTCCGGGTCCAGGCTGAACATGACGCCGGAGGTGGCCAGGTCGGAGCGCACCATTTTCATGACGACCACGCACAGGGCGCTGCGCAGGGGATCCAGGCCGTTGCCGATTTGATAGGAGACGGCGCGTTCGGTGAAGAGCGAGGCGCAGCAGCGTTTCCAGTGCAGGATCAGGGATTCGGTGCCGTGTACGTTGAGGTACGACTCGCACTGGCCGGCGAAGGACGCCATGGCGGAGTCTTCGACGGTGGCTGAGGAGCGCACGGCCACGTCGACCTCGCCGCCGTATTCGTCGCACAGGGCGGCGTAACCGTCGCACAGGGCGCGCTCTATCTCGGGCGGGATGGGGGTGTTCTCGATGATGTCGCGCACCAGCTGGGTGCGTGAGTGCATCTCCAGGTGGTCTTGCGCGTTGGCGCCTTTCGAGCAGGCGCGTAGGGCGCCGGCTAGGGTGAGTTCTTTGAACGCGGCGCGGCGCACTTCGCCCATGCCTTCGGGCTCCGGCACGTCGCTCCAGGTTCCCGGGGGCACGGGGGCGTCCAGGAAGACGCGGTAGGCGTGGGCGGTGGTGGTGAAGCCGTTGGGTACGGGTACGCCTTGGGGGACTAGCTCGCGGTAGAGTTCGCCGAGGGAAGCGCCTTTGCCTCCGACCAATTCGGCGTCATCTTTGCCGACTTCAGAGAACCAGAGGAGAAGTTGAGAGTTGCGATCGTTCATGGTGTTGGGCAGGGGTAACAGCCATGGATCGGGTTTTTCGGTGGGGAGCCTTAGGGCT
>JAESRM010000254.1 GCA_016764635.1 Planctomycetota bacterium | reverse complement strand
ACTTGGGGCGGGCGTTTGGCGAGGCTGCGGCGCGAGTAGCGCAGGCCAACGAGGTCGCATTGGACTGGGTGGGCAGCCACGGTCAGACGGTTTGGCACTTCGATGGGGAGGGTGAGCCGGGGACCTTGCAGTTAGGCGACGGCGCGCGCGTGGCCGCGGCCTGCGGAGCTCCAGTGGTGAACGACTTTCGGGCGGCCCACGTGGCGGCGGGGGGGCACGGCGCTCCCCTGGCCATCTTGGCCGACAACCGAATCTTTGCCGGCGGGCAGCGCCCCGCGGTGATCTTGAATTTGGGTGGCATGGCCAATGTCTCCTGGCTTGGCAGCGGGAATGCCCTCGGAACGGCGTTTGATACGGGACCTGCGGGGAGTTTGCTCGACGGCCTGGCCAGGGAGCTACTGGGGGAGCCCATGGATAGGGACGGGCGGGTCGCTGGGCAGGGCCAGGTCCATGCGGAATGGGTGGACCACCTGCTGCGAGATCCATTTTTCGATCAAAAGCCACCCAAAAGCACGGGGCGTGACACTTTCGGTCAGGAATATGTGGGTGAATTTTTGGAGCTCGTGGGGCCCGGGGCCAAGCCTGCGGACGTGCTCGCCAGTGCGGTTCGGGCCGTGGCCCGTAGTGTGGCCCAGGCCATCGACCGTTGGCTGCCGGAATCGGGTGGCCGGCTCTTGGTGGCTGGGGGCGGCGTGCACAACCGGACCCTCATGGCCGATTTGGCCCTAAAAACCGGCCTTGAGACCCTCTCCAGTGTGGAAGTTGGGGTTCCGCCGGATGCCCGGGAGTCCCTCATATTCGCCTGCTTGGCCGTGGACTTCCTACAAGGTCGGGGCCCCCAAGTGGGGGAGAGCCAGCGCGTGGTCCTCGGGAAATTGAGCCTGCCCCCGGTCCGCTAAGGGCCCTGCCTGGAAGCCTTTGGGGCTGCAATCCGCATCTTTCTCGATGTTTGTTCGGGCAAATTCTGGGATCGGATCGGTATCCCAGGCACACTAGTCCACTAGGAAGACCCCGAGGGCTATGCCCTATCCTTGACCCGGGGCCAAGCCTCGGTATCATTCCCGGACGTTTCACCGCCAAGGTGCGCCGGCTATCCCAAGTGGGGATCGCCGCGACCCCAGCACGGACTCCCAGGTGTGACCCAATCCCCCCCCTCCCTCCTCCCCCCAGGCGAAGGACCCCGAACATGATCATTCCGCGCCGGAATCTAGGCCTCATCTTGGCCCTGTCCGCTTTCCTTGCACCCATTTCGTCCGCCGCTACCGTCCCGTTCCAGGGGCTGACCGGCGATTTCAACGAAGGCGTGCAACTGCTGCACCAAGGCCGCAAGGCTGAAGCCCTCGTGGCCTTCCAGCGCATCCTCGCTGCTGACCCGGCCAATGAGGCCGCCTACCAGCTTTGGAAGGAAGTCGACCACCAGATTTGGCTCGAGCTCCTGGTTGAGGGTGGTGACTTCAAATTGGTCGCCAACCGCATCATGGACCGCGCCACTTTGGAGCGCAGCAAAGCTCGCAACGAAGAGGGCGCCATCCGTGCCCTCGTCGACACCTTGCGCAACTCGGGTGATTCACTCGAGCGCCGCCGCGTGATCGACGCCATGTCCGCCAACCATGGCGAGTACGTGGTTCCTTTCCTGTTGCCCGCCCTCGCTGACGACCAAAACGATGAGTGGCGCGTGCTGGTCATGGTTTCCTTGGCTCGCCTCGGCCCGGACGTGGTGCTGCCCCTAATGGAAGCTCTTGCTGCGGAAGGTTCTTTCCTGCGCCGCAACGTGGTTCTGACCTTGGGCAACATCGGTGATCCCCGAGCTGCCGGTACCTTGGCCGCTTTGGCTGCCACCGACGCCGACGCCACCGTGGCCGGCGCCGCCCGCGACGCCGCTGCCAAGTGCAGCTTGAAAGGGGACGCCCTCAGCGCCCTGCTCTCCACCGGCGACGCCTACCACTACCGCCACGCCAGCGTGCTGGCCGCTTACATGTATAGCGACGTGGTTTGGTCCTGGAACGGCAGCAAGCTGACCTCCAGCGCTGTTCCCCACGCGATCTACAACAACGAGCTTTCCAAGAAAGCTTACTACAGCGCTTTGGCCCTGGCCCCCGACTCCCTGGAAGCCCAGGCAGGCGTGGCCCGTGCTTGTGTTGACATCCAAGCCAAGCTGAGCGCTATGGCCGATGCTGGCGCCGATGTGAGCGAGCTCCAAGCGCAAGGCGCTGAAGGCTCCTTGGCCGTCGCCCTCGCCGGCCCGGACGCCCTCGACCTGGCTCTTCAATGGGCCGTTCTCAACGACGACGCCAGCACCGGTACCCTCCTGTGCAACGCGCTCGCCGCCACCGCGAAAGGCCCGACCGCTGGTTTGGTCGCCGCCCTCGAAGCCTCCGATGGGGGAGTTCGCGGGGAAGCTGCTGTGGCCCTTGGCCGCATCGCTATCCAAACCAAGCAGGGTGTAGACGCCCGCGTGGTTGCTGCTCTTGGCCAAAACACCGGCCGTGAGGTCGTGCGTGTCGCCGCCATCATCGACGGCAACGCCACCCGCGCTGCYGCCCTTACCGAAGCACTCGCCAGCCGTGGCGTCATGGTCAACCACCGTGGCTCCGGCGCGAAGGGTTTGGAAATGCTGCACCGCATTCCCCAGGTCGACATGATCCTGGTGGGTGATTCCTTGGCCGGCATGACCGCCGACGCCGTGCTCGTGAACATCGCCGACAACACGGCYATGGGCAAGACTCCGGTCTTCATGCTGACCGCCAACGCCGAGATCGGCGAGGCTTACTCCAGTCGTCTCGCCGGTGTCATCTCCGACGTGRCTGACATCTCTGCGCTCGACACAGTCTTCGAAGAGAACCTCACCGGAGACCGCGCCCAAGCCGACCGTTTGGCTGCCCACTCCGCCCAAACCCTGGGCGCATTGGCCGCTGCCGGTCACGGCATCGAGGGTACCCTCGAGGCCCTGGCCAGCACCCTGGCCCACCGCCCCGATACGGTTTGTGTCCCCGCCATGCACGCGCTGGCCCTGGCTGGAAACTCCGGTCAAGTCAGCGGTTTGCTYGCAGTCCTGACCGACACCGCTCGCAGTGACGCCGCTCGCAGCGCAGCCGGAGACGCCATCGCTGGCATCCTCGGCCGCCACAACGTGGACGGCGATGCTGTCGACAGCTTGCGCAGCGTGTTCATCTCCGACGCTTCCTTGATGGTTCGCCAATCCGCAGGCCGCGCCCTGGGACGCTTCAATCTTTCGAGTGAAGAGCGTGCTGACCTCATGCGCCAAGTGCGCAGCACGGTCACCAGCGCCCAGTAACGTCCGATTGACAAGTAGAGACGGGACGTCGCCTTCGCAAGAAGAACCGGCAGTCTTGTCTTCCCGGTAACCGGCCCGGCGCGTACTCTTTGCGCGTCGGGCCGGCCGGTCTAAACCAGGACCGGGTGGCCTTGCCCACAACAGAACAATGCCAGAGTAGCTCAGTGGTAGAGCATCGCTTTCGTAAAGCGAGGGTCGTCGGTTCAAACCCGATCTCTGGCCCCACAATAAGAGAGGGGGGTGCTTTCCATGGAAGCGCCCCCCTCTCTTTTTTTGTAGGCGTATTTTATCACCGCAGAGGCTTATTGGGCTGCGAGTGAATCCCATGTACCCTGACACCTTCCAAGGCCTATCGAATACACCATGAAACTGACCTCACTTCTCCCCGCGTTGGCCGATCGCCGAGTTGTGATCGGTGTGGTGCACTTGCCTGCCTTGCCGGGAGCTCCCGGGTTCGGTGGTTCCATGGATCGAGTGGTGGACCTGGCGAGAGCCGATGCCCGGGCGTTGATGGCGGGTGGGGTCGACGCCATCATCGTGGAGAACTTYGGCGACAARCCYTTCTATGGAAGTGCCGTCCCTCCGGAAACCATCGCATCCATGGCGGTTGCTTTGGGCGCGGTCATCGCGGAGGTTGGAAGCTGCCCGGTGGGCGCCAATGTTCTGCGCAACGATGCAGCGGGTGCCATGGCGTTGTGTGCGGCAACAGGCGCGGGCTTCCTACGAGTCAATGTGCACGTGGGGGCAGCGGTCACGGATCAAGGCGTGGTGCAAGGCGCCGCGGCGGAAACCATGCGCCGCCGACAGGTGCTCTGCCCCGACGCAGCCCTCTTGGCGGACGTGCATGTGAAGCACGCCACGCCCATGGGATCGGAATCCCTCGAGCAATCCGCCATCGACACCTGGAAGCGCGGCATGGCCGACGGTTTGGTGATCAGCGGTTTAGGAACGGGTCAAGCCCCTTCACCTGAACGTGTTCAACGGGTGCGCGCCGTCCTGCCCGAAGCGATCTTGTTGTTGGGCTCGGGCACGGATGAGGCCAATGCAAAAAGCCTTCTAGCGGCAGCGAATGGGGCTATCGTGGCTTCTTCGCTCAAGGCCGATGGCGTGCTTGAAGCGCCCGTGGATCCCGAGCGGGTGCGTCGTTTCGTGGGGCTGGTGCACGGCCTGGGCCGGGTGGGGGCCTAGATCATGGGACTGCAGCAGCATCGTGAGCAAGGCCAGGGGCGCAGCCTGAATTTTGCGGTGGTGACCGTCAGCGATACGCGGCGGGGCGACCAAGACACGGGCGGGGCGTACCTCGTAGAGGCGCTTGAAGCCGCCGGGCACAGGGTCGTGCAGCGCGCCTGGGTGAGCGACGACGGCGCCCAAATTCTGGAGCAGGCGCGGGCTTGCGTGCAGCAGGAAGAGGTCCAAGTGGTGCTCTTCACCGGGGGCACTGGATTGGCCCTGCGGGACGTGACCGCCGATGTGCTCGGGGAGTTCTTCGACTCGTCCATCCCCGGCTTCGGCGAGCTATTCCGCCAACTTTCCTACCAGGAGATCGGTCCCGCTACGATTTTGAGCCGGGCCTGCGCGGGTGTGAGCGCGCGCAAATTGGTGTGTGCCTTGCCCGGTTCGCCCAAGGCCTTGCGCTTGGCCATGGAGAAGATCCTCCTGCCGGAGTGCGGGCACATCGTGGCCCAGCTCCAGGGTTGATCTCGGGGTCCGGATACAGATTCACCACCTGCATCCGGCGCGCCCTTCAGGGGCAGGCCATACACGCAAGTGGTGATGGAGTGGTCAGTTTTGGTTCCGGACTACAGTCCGTCGGGGGTGACGAAAGCCACATTGATGGAGAATTTGCGCTTCTCCTCGGGCAAGGAGTCCATGCCGTCCAAGGTGAACGTAACCGACTGCAGGCGTGTATCGGGCGTGTGGAACATCTGGAAGGAAGAGCCCAGCATGACGGAGGGCACCGAAATACCTTCGACTTCGATTCCAGCGGCCTGGAGCACGTCCTTGGTGGCTCCAGCCGTGAGGTTGGCGATTTCGCCGAGGGCGTCGATCACGTCCTCGTTGATCTCTTTTTGCTCTTCCATGAGCATTTCGCCCGCCAGGTAAAGCAGGGCTTCTTTGTCCATGTTGAGGAAGAAGCAGCCGCTGACCTTACCGTTGAAGTGGATCATCGCGGAGGCTGAGCCCTGGGTCTCCAATTCGGACTCGTCTTTCAGGTAGGTGGGCGTAACCATGGCCATCTGCAAGCCGGTGGAGGTGCCTTCGGAAAGCCACTTGGTCCAGTCTTGGGGGCAGGAAAAGGGGTGAGTCATGGTTGTGGGCCTGTCAGAGGCAATGCCGGGGTGGGTTCTAGGTCCCGTAGGCGGTTGGGCCACACGGGGTCTGGGTAATCTTTCGGCATGCGGCTAGCGGGGCTTGAACTCGGCATGCCCGGGTCTGGCAACCGTCCCAGCCCTGGGGCGGTTTGGGGGTAGAGACCCGCCCTAGCAGGCCGCGTCAGGCAGAGCGGCGGCCTRCTAGGGGTSAATTGGGGGCATGGAGCCTGTGGTCTTACCTTGCTAGACTGGCGCGGGGAGCCCCTGGCCAAAGCGTTTCGGACCGGGCCTCCCTTTGTAAGAAACCATGCACACCGACCAGCAAGATACCCAGGGCTCAGGCTCCGAATTGGCCAATGCAGCCACCTCCCTGCGCGGCACCCTCGTGTCGCCGGGCATGGCCATTGGCCCAGCTTACTTCGGGGACCGGGACTTGGAGTCCATGCCCCTGCGGCGCGTACCCAGGGCTGGCATCGAGGGCGAGTTGAATCGCTTGCACTCGGGATTGCAAATATCCAAGGAGCAACTGATCGCATTGCGCGAGCGGCTCAAGCGCGAAGATTCGACCGAGCAAATCGCTCTCATCGATTCGAAGCTGGAGCGATTGAAGGATGCGGTTTTCTTGGCCGACGTGGAGAACTTGATCCTCTCCGAACAGATGGCGCTGGAGGGTGCCATCGCAAAAGTCATCCTGGACTTCGATCGCATTTCACGCCTGGTGGAGAACGATGTGTTGCGCGATCGTGCGGCGGACCTGCGCGAGGTAGGCGTGCGCGTTTTGCGCAACTTGGAACTGCATGGCGATGGCTCGGATGCGGCTTCGATGGGGGACTTGGACGGTCCCGCTTCTTATGTTTTAGTGGCCCGTGAACTCACGGCCACGGATGTGTTTGGTTTGGCTGCAGGTCGCGTTCGCGCGGTGGTCACCGAGCAAGGAAGTCTGACGGGCCAAGCGGCGATCCTCATGCGGTCCTTGCGCATTCCGACATTGACCAGCGTGGAAGGGCTCTTCGATAAGGTCCGACCTGGCGATGAGCTGTTGGTGGACGCCACCGATGGTTTTGTTCACGTGCGTCCCGATGCGCGCTTGCTAGAGCAGTTTCACACCCATGACGAAGGGAGCGTGGGAGCGGCTATCAAACCCGTGCGCCTGGACTCGCACACATCCGACGAACAGTTGGTCGTGATCTGCGCAACCTGCGGCAACCTGCCTGAAGTGGGCACTGCGGGCGAATTGGGGCTACGCGGTATCGGCTTGTACCGCACCGAATTGCTGTTCCTGCTGGACCACACGGTTCCGGGCGTGAACACTTTGGAGAACCACTATCGCTCGGTGCTCGAGAGCGCGGGCGGTGGCCCGGTGACCTTCCGCTTGGCGGACTTGGATTCGGGCATGGGTTTGAGCTACCTGCACACGGACCGCGAAGCAAACCCTGCGTTGGGGCAGGTTGGCATTCGCGCGCTGTTGCGCTCCCCCAATGTTTTGCGCCGGCAGCTGACCGGTATTCTGCGCGCGGCCCACGGCTACCGCGGGGAGGTGGGCATCGCGATTCCTAAGGTCGTGGACTGCAGCGAATTGCGTAGCGTGCGCGAGTACCTGTTCGAGGAGCGTTACGCCTTGGAGCGCGAAAACGTGCCGCACAATGCGGACTTGCAAGTTGGCGTGGTTATCGAAACGCCCGCTTCCGTTTTGGGTGTGAAGGACCTAGCCGAGGAAGCTGATTTTTTGGTGGTGGCGTTGGACTCTTTGCAGCAATACATCCTGGCGGCGGACCGCGACGAGCCCCGTTTTCATCAGTACTTCGAGCGCCTGCACCCGTTCGTCTTGCGCGCATTGGAGCAGATCGCCGAAGGCGCGACCGAGAAGGGCACGCCCTTCCGMATCTTYGGTGTGACCGTGGCSCGCGAAGAGAACGTGCCCTTGCTGTTGGCYGCTGGSTTCCGTCACCTGTGCGTGGCTCCCGTGGCGGCGGGTCAAGTGGACCGTTACATTCATCAAACGAATTTGAAGACCGCCAAGAAACTCGCGGTGCGTTGGAAAGGCTTGCCCGCACCGGATACCTGGGAGCCGGCCTAAAATTCGACGGGGAGTTTCTCTCCCAGGGTTTTCTTACGGGGTCCGTGATGCTGCAAGTGCGGCGTCGCGGGCCCCGAATCTTTGGGATCAGACCGGCTTGACGACCTGCCAGTGCGCGGGCCCGTCGGCTGCTTGCAGGGGTTCGCCGAGGGCTTCGGCAAAAGCCGTGGCCAGGTGGTGGGGGCCGATGGCGATCAAACTCGAGCCGCTGCCGCTGACCGTGGCCAGGTGAGCTCCCGCCGCGTGGGCGGCTTGYARGGCCTSTACGGCGCCCGGGATCAAMGGCAGRCGGGCATGYTGGTGTAGGTGCTCGGTGCGCGCATGGCGCAGGAGAACCGGGTCTGCCGTGCGCAGGCCTTCGAGTAGGGCGGCCAGGCGTCTGGGTTGATCCAGGGCCTGCTCGAAAGGGACCTGGGCGGGCAGGCATTGGCGGGCCTGGGCAGTGGGCAGCGGGGTGCTGCCCCAGGCGACGGCGAAGGCTAGATCGGGGTGGACCTCCTGCCTCAGAACCTTGAACTCGGGCTCGCTTTGGATGGTGAGCACGCAACCTCCGAGCAGGGAGGCGACCACGTTGTCTGGGTGGCCTTCTAGTTCGGTGCCGATGCGCACCAAAAGGTCCCGGTGGTGCTCAGGGTTCAGGTCTAGCACCTGGCAGGCGAGTAGCAGACCGGCGGCGGTGGCAGCGCCACTGGATCCCAGGCCGCGCGCCACGGGGATTTGGGAGTCTAGGGCCCAGGTGCGTTGCAAGGGGGCCGTGCGGCCCAAGTGGGCGCACAGGGCGTCGAAAGCGCGCGGTATCAGGTTGCCGCTGTCCTGGGGGAGCGAGACCGTTTCGCCGCCCATGCTGGCGAATGTATCGCACGTCTCTTGCGCAGCTTCGCAGGTGAGTTCGACGTGCAGATAGAGGTCCAAGCAAAGACCTAATAGATCAAAGCCGGGGCCTAGATTGGAGGTGGAGGCGGGGACTTGGACCTGGTACGGGGCGCGCATAACGAATTTTCACAAAGGCGGGTGGGCGTCGGATCGGGTGAGCATGTCACATGCGTCAATGATGGCAAGTCTTTGATTAACAAAGGCTTCCGACGGGTGCGCGGCATGCTTTGGGGCCCTTTTGAAATGCGCTCCGAGCAGTAGCGCAAGCAAACGGCTACAGGTAGTGCTTGTAGGTTCTCGCAACACAAGATAGCTTGTTGCCATACGGGAAGGACGCCTTGCTTGACCCTTGGGAGGGTTGACTTTGAGTCCTTGCACCGCAGCTCCGGGAGGGTTCCAGGAGATGTGGTCCCGAACGACGTGGGGTCGTTCGTCCCAGCCGCATTTATTCGGTTCCTGGAGGAAACCAAATGCACTTTGAAGAAGATGGGGAAAAAGATCGTTTCTATTCACGATTGGCCTCAATTCCCGGGATCAATCCCATGCCGTCCGTCGGCGATTGGATTTTGCTCCATGTGGAGCAGCCCTCTGACCTAGCACGCAAGGTCAACCGCCGACTAGCCCCTGGCATGGTCAGCGTCCCCCGCGGAATGGACGGCGCAGTGCGCGTCCAGGTGGGGGATCCCAAGGACAACGAACTGTTGTTCCGCACGATTCGCGAAGTGGTCGCCTAGTTCGACCCACTCAAAAATGGGCGCATTCAAAGCGCCCTCTCAAACGAGCCCGAAGTCATAGACTTCGGGCTCGTTTCGTAGGTGGCGTGTATGGGCGTGATTGGGGAGCGGGCGTTTGCGGCCCGTTCGGCTAGAATGTGTGGCATGTTCTCGACCCTCCTCGGCCCCGCACTCGCGGGCCTAATGTGCCTCGTTCCCGCCCCTCAAACCGACGGGGATCCCACGCCCTTGGCTCCGGCCAATGGGGCCATCGAAGAGTCCTCCCTGCGCGCGCACATGTCGTACCTGACCAGCGATGAGCTGCGCGGCCGTGAGGCTTTCACCGAGGATGCCCTGAAGGCCGCGCAATACCTGCGCGCGTGCCTCAAGCAAGCCGGCGTGGCGCCCGGGTGGAAGGGCGAATATTTCCAGCCTGCGCCTTTCACGCGTACTACGGTGCTGGAAGTGCCCGCGCTGTCGTTGGTGACCTCCGACGGCATCGTTCACAGCATCGCGTGGGGCACC
>JAESRM010000253.1 GCA_016764635.1 Planctomycetota bacterium | reverse complement strand
TTGCTTGAACTCACCCAATTCAATCTGGCATTGGGCGATCAATTCCAGGTAATAAGGGCTCTTGCCGTCCAATAAGTCGCTCGCCAGTTCGGCGTAAGTGAGCGCTTTTTCAGCCTCGGATTTGGCCCCGCGTCGGTCGATCCCCAAATGCATGCGGGCCAAATAGTAGGGAGCGCGGGCGTCCTCGGGGTCGTCGACTAAGACCTGTTCCAGGGCTTTGTAAGCCAGGTCATACCTACCCAGGCGCTTTTGGCAGTAGCCAACCCAGTAGCGGGCCCCCGGCATCTTGGGGTCGAGCGCCAAGGCTGACTCGAAGGACTTGACTGCTTTGCTGTACTTGCCATTGCGGCGGTGCCCACTGCCGATCAGGAAATGGTCCAGGGCATCGGAGGGGGATGGGTCGAGATCCAGGATGAAGGCTTTCCATCGTTCGGTGAAAGCGGGCCAGTCGGGCACGTCGAATTTTGCGTTGGGGCCCAGGTCCCTCAGGTCGTGGAAGTATTGCAGCAAGCGTTCATGGTCTCTCTCGTCGCGGGTCTTGATGCCGTAGTAGACCAAGCTCCATGAGGTGGCGTAGTGCAGATAGCCCGGTAGTTTCGGGTTCTGTTTGGCGAAGTTGTTGAAGTCCGAACGTGACATTGAGATCAACTTTTGGGGTGTCAAGAAGTGGCCTGCTTTCAAGGCTCCTTGAACCATGGCCAGGTCGTAGAGGTGCAGACTCTCTCTCGCGGACTTGGCGTCTTCGATTTTCCAGCCTTCGAAATACTCGGACAGGCCTTCGTTGAGCCATTTGGGGGCATCGGAGGTGTAATGACTGAGGAACTGGTGCGAGGTTTCATGGAATACCACGGCTTTGAGCGCCACATCGCGCTCGTCGCTGTACATCACGATCGAATTCAAACTGGGTGACCAATAGGCCAACGGCGTACTTCCGAGGGAGCCTCCTCCGCGTTTGTAGAAGGCTTCGAATTCCTCGTGTGTTGCGAACAAGCGTAGCTTGAGCCGGTTGTCGCTCTTTTTCTTAAGGCCCAAGTCCTTGTAGAAGTCTTCGAAGATGCTGAGGTAGAACGTGATGCGCTTGCCCAGCGCCTTGGATTCACGGGTTGAGGCATTGGAGCGAATCGTGAAGTCCTTTGATTTGTAGATCTTCATTCCATCGGGGGCGAAGAGCATCAAAGTGCAGAGTAGGGGGGCTAATATCATGGAGAGCGGCCTTTGTTGGTAACCGCAGTACTGAGCCGGGTTCAGTACTGTCTCAACGCATGAAAATCGGTAGGGTCGAGTGCGGGATGGTCAGGAACAGGCAATTGACGGCCGTGGCGTAACTCTTGCCGTATTGGCCTTTGACYTCKACRCCGKWGGCGCCCGTGCGCGCGTCGGTCCAGTGTCCGTTCGGGTGTTGCAAGCGCAGTAGGGTGGCGCGTTGCCCCGCGGACCAGCGGATGAAGTGCTTGAGGTCCTTGTGCTGRTARAGCGCYTGGGCCAGGTAGAGGCGCTCGTAGAACGGGAAGGCGATGGTCACGTCTTGRCCTCGTTCGCGCTTGACTTCRCGGGCGGTCAAGGAGCGCCAGATGTAATCGTAACCGGCATTGATYTCGGCGCCGCCGTAGGTGCCGGTGGCGTGCAGGGTCGAGAGGGCGGCGGCGGTCAGGGCCACGGAGGTGCGCGGCCGGGAGGCGCTGTACTGGAAGCCGCCGGTTTCGTCTTGCAGGGTCTTCACGTAGGCGATGGCGCGGTGGATGGGGGCCGCTTCCACGAAGATGCCCGCGTCCTTGGCGCCGCGCAGGGCCCAGACCAGGGCCACGGTGACCGAGCCTTCCTGCTGTACGGTGGGCTTAGGATCGTAGTACCAGCCGCCGTCCACGCCCTGGGAGAGGATGATGCGGTCGCAGGCCAGGCGCAGGGCCTCTTTGATGCGCGCGCCCTGGGTGGAGCGCGGAGAGATCGTGAAGGCTTGCGCTAGGGCTAGCGTGGCCAGGCCGTGGCCGTGGGTGTGGGAGCGTTGGTCGGCGGTGGTCGTGAAGTAGCCCTTTGCCACGCCGTCTTTCAGTTGGCACGACAATAAGTAGTCGATGGCCAAACTCAGCTCGCGATGGTGGGGGCCGCGCGTCAGGCTCGAGCCGCCTCCGATCCAGGCCAGGGCCGCCAGGGAAGTGACGCCGATGGGCGCGTGGTCGTCGCCGCTGGTGGAGGGCAGTGCGCCCGTGGAGAGGCGCGCTTGCTCCTTGGCGAGGAAGGCCAGTCCGCGTTCCAGGGAGGCCATCACGGGGGCCTCGGAACCCGGCTGCACTTCGAGTCCGGCCAGGGGGTTGTCGGTGCTCAAAGGCGCGCGCGATTCCTGGCCCTTGTCCTTGTCATCCAGCAGGGCGGGGATTCCTGCGGCCAGCGCAAAAATCCCCGCCACCGCTGCGATTGAAAGCCAGGGCCGCATGTCTAGCGACCGCCTTCCTTGTTGAGTCGACGGTAGTAGTTGTCGATCCAGTCGCGATAGCGTGCAGGCATGTCCGATCCACCTTCCGAGCGGAAGATGTCGCGCATGTGCAGGGGCAGGTTGCCCCAGGTGCCCGAGCCGGGCAGCACGCCTAGCGCTTGACCTTTCTCGCCCTGACCCGGCTTGGCGGAACCTGGCTTGTCGGTTTCTTTGCTGTTCTGGTTTCCTTTCGGATCGCCGTCAGCGCCTTGATCTTTCTTTTCAGAGCCGGGCTTCTCKCCGCCYTTTTGCTCGGGCTTCTCCTGGCCTTGCATTTGYTTCTTGCCGGAGGAGTCCTGCTTTTGACCTTGTTCTTTGCCAGGCTTGCCAGTTTCGGAAGGCGAACTGCCTTCCTTGCCGATGCTTCACAACCCGGGGCTTTTGCTCTTGCCGTCGGAGTTCTCGGCCGCGATGCGCAGGATCTCGTCGATGCCTTCCATCACATTCTGACCCTGGCCTTGAGAGGCGTAGAGCAACTCGGCTAGGGCTTGGGTGGGGGCACCCTGGGGGCGACTCTCCGCTTTAGCGAGCAGCTTTGCGAAGTCGGAAGCCTGTGCCGATCCCAAGCGTGACGTGTCACCCTTGCTGGCGTCGAGCAACAGCATGTTCATGCCCTGCAAACCCTCCTCCACCTTTTGGAAGGCGGCTTCGAGTTCCTTGCGCGGGTCTTTGGTGGCGCTGGGCAGCGCTTCCGGGGGCAGCCAGGTCTCAGGTTCTTTGTCCTGACCGGTGGCCATGGTGACTGCGAAAAGCAGTCCACCCAATAGAATTGCGGAGCGTTTGGTATGTGATTTTTTCATGTGCTTTCTTACCTCGTATTCTAACCCAAATTCCTTCATTGGCTGCGTTCACCCGGGGCTGGCATGCCCAGGCGCTCGCGGAAGCCCTTGAAGAGTTCGACTATTCGCTGTTGCTGATACGCAAGGCGTCCCAAATCTTCCAGAACTAGGGGGTCGTGTTCTCGATTCGAGTCGCGCAACTCGGGGTGCAGTTGCAGCATTTGTTTGATGCGCTTGAGCGTTTCATGCTCCATGCGCTTGAGCAGGCGAAGCTCGGCCACGTCGGGAACCAGGGGTTCCGGCTGYTCGCCRCCTTCGTCRTCGCCTTCCTGGTCGTCYTCAGGYTCSTCTTTTTCGGCCTCCTCCTGACGACGTTCGATCTCATTTTTGAGGGAGTCCTGCAACCAGACCAGGCCCTGCTCCACGTCGGCTTGACGCGCCTGCAGGGTCCCACCGGATTGGAATCCACCGCCCTGTCCCATGTCGCGCGCGATACGGCTCAGGTCTTCGGCGGCGCCGTTCATGACTTCGTAGAACACGAGCACGCCTTCGTTTTGCAAGCCTTCGGCGATGCGCATGGCGTGGGTGGCCAGGGCCTCTTCGCTGCGCGAGATGCTGCGAAGTCCCAGGCGCACCGGGCGACTGGGTGCCCCCTCACCGCGCTTGTCGTCGAGCACCACTGTGGCTTGCATGGCCTCGCGGTGGCTGCCGAGCAGCTGCTCCAATTCCTCGGCGATCTTGAAGAGCAATTCCTCTTGGCGTAGACGTTTGTATTGGTCTTCTTCCTCGGCCAGGTCGTCCAGGGCTTCCTGGATTTTCTGTTCGGTTTCTTCCTGCTGCTGCACGGCGTCGTCCAGGCTGCTCGAGCTGTCCGAGCTCGTATCCTGACCGGCTTCATCCAGGGATTCGGCGGCTTGGGAGGCGCTCTTGGAGGCCTCTTTTAATGCCTCTTCGCTGTCCTGTGATTCGCGTTCCTTGGCCACGCGTGCCAGCTCCAATAGTTGCTTTTCGATTTCCCGTTGGCGCTGCGCGAGCTCCTGGGCCTTTTGTTTTTGCTCCTCGGTTTTGGGCGTGCCGCCCTGGCTCGCTTGCTGCGCCGCCTCTTGCAGGGCTTCCATGGCCTTGCGTTGTTGCTTGGTCGCTTCCCTGGATTGATTGCCTTGTTCCAGGGCTTGGGCCGCTTTTTGCATGGCCTGCTGGGCCTCTTGCATGGCTTGCTCCATGGCCTCTTGAGATTTGGAAGGCAGCTCGGCTTGAGCGGCTTGCTCCTGGGCCTGCTCGAGGGCTTGGGCCAGCTGCGCTTGCTCCTGCGCTTGCTGAGCACCCTTCGATTGGGAGCCCGCTTGTTGCGCGTTTTGCATGGCGCCGGCCAGGGCTCGTTGGGCTTTTTGCATGGCGGAGAGGCCCGCCTGTGCAGACTCGCTAGCCTTGTCCGAGTCTTGCTTGCGCACGGCTTCCGCGGCTTCCTTTAGGGCTTGTCCAGCTTGCTGCAATTCCTCAGCGGCCTTTTTACCCTGCTCGGGGTCGGCTTGGATTGCGTTTTCGAGGGCGCTTTCAAGTTGTTCAGCTAGGCGCTCCATGGCGCTGGCTTGTTCGGCCTGCGAGGAGCGTAGGGCCTGCTGCAATATGGCTTCGGCCTGCTGCGCTTGGTCCAAAGCGCGCAGGGCTTCATCCGTGGCTTGGGCGCTTTCGCCGGTCGCTTTTTCGTCGCCGGCTTGATGGGCTTGGGCCGCGCGGGCGAGGGCTTCTTGAACCCGTTCAGCCGCAGCGGCTTGGGTGCTGTCGCTGTCGCTGGCCGCCTGCAGTTTTCCCTGGGCGGCATCCCTCGAAGCCTGGGCGTCCTKGGCCATTTGCTCGGCGGCCGCTYGCAGTTTTTGCGCGGCGGAGCGCATGGCCTGGGCTGCCTGGGCGGCGGCTTGCTCGTCGCCTTGCTCGCCTGCGTCCTGGGCAGCCTGCATGTCCTTGGCAGCTTTTTGCAAGGCCTCCGCGGTCTGCTGGGCGTCGGGGGAGGAGGTGGCTTGGGCGCGGCGTTGGGCCGCTTGGGCGCGTTCCTCCAGGTCCTTGAGCACTGCTTGTGCGGCGGGGCTTGAGGCGTCTTGCTCGGTGGCTTGGGCGGCTTTCTCGAGATCTGAAGCGGCCTGCTGTAGGGCTTGGGCCCGTGACTCCTGACTGCGCGCTTGCGCCAGGTCCTGGCGCGCGGAACTCCACTCGAGGCTCAACTCGGGTTGCCAGCGCTGCAAGGCGGAGAGAGCGAGCTCCTGGTCTTCAATACCCAAACGCAATTCGTCGGCGATGCGCTCCAGGTCGAAGGCGCCGTTTTGTCGGCCTTCCGTTTCCACTTGGCGCAGTAGCTCGGCTTGTTCGGATACGATTTTTTCGAGCTCCTTGGCGAGTGCCTTTTGGGCTTCGCTTTGGGAGTCCTGGGCCAGTTGTTCGGTTTCCTTGCGCAGTTCGGACTCTTGCTTTTGCAATTGCCCTAACTCCGCCTTCATGGCTGCCAAGTCCTTGAGTTCTTTTTCGAGGTCCTCCACGCGCTTGCGGTCGAGCAGCACTTCCATCAAGCGCTCCATGCGGCGCAGGGCTTGGGTCTGATCCTCGTAGGCGCGCGTGGTACGTCCGGCCAGCAAACCGTTGCCCGATCCCTTGACCTGTTCTTCGATCGTCTGCCCCGCATCTCCATCGCGGGCTGTCAAATCGTCCAGGGCCGAGCGCAAAAGGCCCGCCGCGTGCACACGGCCTTCAACCCGATAGCGTTTCTCCAGCTGTACCATGACCGCCGTGAGGCGTTTGATCTGGCGTCCGATGAGGGCTTGTTCCTCGGCCAGTGCGGCCTGTTCGCGCGTGACCTTGGCGTCCTCTTGGCGCGCGCTGCCTTGGGCTGCGGGCAGGCAGAAAGCCAGGGCCACGCCCAACAAGATAATACGAGTGAAGCGACCATGGGGTTGGCTTGCTTTCGCTTGGGTGTGAATGGGTCGCATATTACTTTCCCTCTGCGTATTTGCGGGTTCGTTCGCGCACGTTGCGTTGGCGCTTGATGATGTCGCGCGTCAAGGTCAACACGGATTGGAAGTTGTCCCACTCGCCGAGGCGTGTCAGGAGTTTGTCGATGGCGGCGCTGGCGGATTGGCCTTCGGCGTAGGCGATGGCCAGGGCTTCGGTGGGGGGCAAACCGGCACCGTTCTTGAGAGCCTCGCCCATGCGCGCGGTATGCTCTTCTGAAATTGCCAGGGAAAGGCCTACCAGCTTGAGCAGGTCCGCGCCCAGGTTGGCTTGTCCCAGTGAGCCCTGTTCGTAGGCCTCGACCAGCTCGAGCCAAGGGGCTGGATCGAAGCTGCGTACCGTTTGCTTGGATTGGGCCTCATCCATGGCGCGCATCAGCGGGCCCGCACGGGAATCCAATTGGGAGTAAAGCAAACTCTCGCACAGGCTGGCCAGGTCCCGGGCCAATTCCCGTGAGTTGCCGCTCAAGCGTTGCACATCGAAGAGGGGGTCGCGCAGGTCCACATCCCCGTCGGCGCCATCGCCAGCCAAGGCCGTTTGCATGTGGCGTAATTGCCCCAGGGTTTGCTCCAAGAGCTGTCCCATGCGCCCGGTTTTGTCACCGGCTTGGGCCAGTCGGGTTTCCAACTTGCGTAGGTAATCATCACCCGAAAGGACCCTGATGCGGATGGGGCCTGAGCGAGACAGTTGGGCCTTGGGTTGGCGATTGTCCAGCACGCTGAACTGCAGGGTGAATACCTGTCCTTCGCCGACGCCTTCGCCTTCGGGCGCCAGGTCGTCCACGGCTACCAGCAGGTGGCCCAGGCCGGTTTGAGCCATGGAGCCTTGGCCCAAAAGGTTGGCCGGGTCCAGCTCCGTCCAGGGCATTGCGGTGGAGGGGGCTTCTTTGAGATCCTGGTCGGAGGGGACCAGGGCATAGCGTGCAGCGCTCAAACCGAAGTCGTCCTGGGCGCGGACGCGCAGGGGTAAGAAACCACCGGAGACGACTTCCATGTCCACCCGTCCGGGGGCCAGAACGGAAAGCACGGGTCGCGTATCATCGCGCACTTGGATGGCGTACAGGCCGGGATCGGGGTTGAGCAGCCCGTTGTCGCTCTTGAGCTCCAAGCGGAAGCGCAGGGAGTCCTCGGCGGTCCAGGCGAAAGCCAAACCCGTGACATCGGAGGTTTCCTCGGCATCCGGTTGGCTCGGGAATGCGGTCGGCTTCAATTCGACCACATCGCCGCTGGGCAGCACGTGGGCCTTGCCCGTGGCTCCGATGGGGTCGGGCAGAAGGTGAACTTGAATCTCGCTCTGCGCTAGGACTTCCACGTCGGTTGCGAAAACCAAACGCTCGGGGAGTCCCGTGTACGCGGGCGGTTTGATGCGGAAGGCGAGGCTGGTGATGTCGGGCGGATCGAGAACCTCGATCGTCACCTCGGGCAGGTGGTCCCCGTCGTCGCCGCCTTCCGCGTGGAACACAAGGTCCTGTTGGACCGAGCGCAGTTGACTGCGGAAGAGCTGGGAGCCGCCGGATTCGAGCAGGGAGCGGTGGCCGTGATCAAACACCAGGTAGACCTGGTCAGGCACTTTTCCGGTGGCGCGAATCAGGATCGGCACGTCGCTGCCGCGGGCCACGCGCACGTGGATCCGGTCCCCGTCCCGCTCCACGAACATGCGATCGGCGCGCCCGGGAATCTCGATGTCCAGGTGTGTTCGTTGGGGCCACGGAACGTCGCCGCCGAACATGCGTGCGACGAAGATGTCGGCCGTGGCGCTGGTTCCCATGTACACCGCGATCAGGGCGGCGACGGACAGGAAACCACCTTGCATCCACTTGGTGATGGGGCCCGGGGCCAGCACGGGCGACAGGGTCAAAGCGCTGGCGCGCTGCTCACTGCGTTCGAGGATCTCGATGTTTCCGCCAGCCATGAATGCTGGATCTTGCGCGARMTGNMCTGCGNCTRANYSMGCNWSKWYYWSMWTGYCWKCGGRSMMKMRMTCCGCGAGCACGGCCAAGCCGACGGGACCGGGGATTTTCGACCAATGCTTGCGCAGACGGTGCACCAGGAACCAGACCGGGAGTCCGGCGAGCACGACCGTGTGGATCAACCTGAGGGGGCCCGGCAAGTGCAGCAGGGCRTCCATGGCGTACATGAGACCTAACCAGCCGGCGGTGAAGACCGCAGCCATGCCCGCTTCCTGCCGCAACGCGGAGCGTCGCAGTTGGCGCCGGAGGCGCTCCAGAAGGGCGTGGGTCTTGGGAAGTTGATTCGACATACGTGGGGGCTAGCGTTGGAAGATCGGAAGGTAGCCGTAGGGGATTTCGAGGATCAAGCAGGCCACCGCCGTGCTAAAAGCCGGGCCCGGACCATCCCGGTTGGCCCAGGARCCGTCGGCCAGTTGTTTGTCTAGAAGGTAGGTGCGCAGGCTGCGGAAGTAAGTGAGCCAAGCGTGTCCACCGACGGTGTACATGGCTTGCACACCGTAGTAGTGGCCGTACCAAAAGTAATAGTGGCCGCGACTTCCATACAGGGAGTTGAAGTGATCTACCCGACTCTGCAGGAAGTCCACCCCGTGGTCGATGAGCTCGCTGGAGTAAACGCCCAAGCCGTGCAGGGCSGTGACGCCGGCTGCGGTGAGCGGGAAGGTGGTGCGCGCCAGGTTTTCTTTTTGGTAGTGGAACGTGCCCAGGTCGCCCGAGTAGCGGCGCCCGCGCTTGTCCCCTTGTCCGTTGTCCGTGACAGCCGAAGCCACCACGTATTCGATGGCGCGATCGATGGTGACCTTAGGAACCCGAATGCCGATGTTGCGCGCGGCGCGCAGGGCCAGCACCTGGCAGACAACGATAGACATGTCGGAGCCGCGGTCRAGCGGCACGTAGCGCCATCCGCCTTCCGCGTTTTGACTCTTGACGATGAAGTCCACGGCCTTTTGCAAGTGGGCGCGAACGTCTTCCCGGTGGGTCATGCCGTAGACTTCCGCCAGGAAAAGGGTCGCAAAAGCATGGCTGTACATGCGCGTGGTGGCAAACGTGATGTAGCCGTCTTCGCGCGCGCAGGAGATGACGAAGTCCACGCAGGACTCCACCGTTTTGCCATAGGGGCCGCGGCCGGGGAAGTGCCCGCCGGCCAGGTACGCCATGCCTGCCAAGGCGGTGACACCCACGTGGCCCTTGCCCTTGGAGGACGTGCGATAGTTGTGGTTCAGTTTGAAACCCACATCCGCGGTCCAGCTGCCATCCGGGTTTTGATGTTTGGCGAGCCAATCCAAGCCGCGCGTCACGGCCTCGGATTGCTCCTTCGAGATCTCGATGCGGTCCTGCTTTTTGGCGGGACCCTTGCTGGAGGTTTCCTGGGCGTGGGCGGGAAGTAGCACGAGGGCACCGAGTCCAATCCAATAGGAAAGCCGACGCAGGTACTGGATCGGGCTTCCGGAACGCGTATTCATTTTTACTTTCATCGGGGTGAAGCTCCAAGGATTTGAGAGACGCTGCCCTTGCCGAAGACCAGCCAAGGGCCCAGGGCAGACAGGTGGGGACGGGCGCTCTTAGGCCCCCTCGTCCTTAACAT
>JAESRM010000135.1 GCA_016764635.1 Planctomycetota bacterium | reverse complement strand
TGGGTCTCCTTCCACCACGGCGGCGGCGTCGGCATCGGTTACAGCCTGCACTCCGGTCAAGTCACCCTAGCCGACGGCACCCCCGAAGCCGCCCTGGCCCTGGACCGCGTCCTAACCAACGACCCCGGCACCGGCGTCATGCGCCACGTGGACGCGGGCTACGAAGAAGCGATCGAGTGCGCCAAGAAATGCGGCATCGACATTCCGATGATGTAGGTGCTAAGCGCGCTGATAGGAAAGGAGCCCGAATCCCACCGTTTGTGGGGTTCGGGCTCCTTTTCGATGGTCGCCAGGCCGCTCGCGATCCTCTCTGGGTCGCTCAGTCGTGGGTGATGATCGTTCCGTCACTGCGCACGGTGACGGCTACCCAGGTAGGCGGGTCTTTGCGTTTGCCCTTTCCCAGGCACGTACTGCAATCGTGCGGGATGAAAACTTGGGGGGTCCTTCGCCAGCCCTTGCTAGCGTACTGGCCTGAAACGAGGTAGCGGCTGACCATGCCGCGGCTAAAGCCAGCGTAGTACTCTTGCCGACCTCGTACACGGTAGCCAATGCCAGCGCAATCCCGGCACCAACGATTCGCGAGGCGGATCGCTTCTTCCTCGGCTTTGGCCGACGCGATCGCCGCGTCATATCCCTTGTTGCGTCGTTTGATCTCCGTCAGGTAGACCGTGTAGGCCGCCGGGATTCCAGCGAGCAAATCGCTCTTCGTAGCCGCGAGGATCATCGGCTCTTGTGTACCCAAGTCGGAGATGCCGACCTTCGCGCCCCAACTTCCATCAGGCAATTCAAACATGACGATTCGGATGGTCTGCTTGTCCCTTGGGGTGGTCACCTCTGTGTATTCGATGGTGCGGGAAGTCAGTTCTGGCATGCTCCCGATGGCTCCCAATAATTCGGATTGCCCATCCTTGCGGTGGCAAATCCAATAACCAAAGCCTGTGCCGTAGGCGTTGTCGGCCCACTCGAAGGATTCGTACTGCCCGCGGGTGCCGAGGGTTCCACGAAAGTCCATCAGGAAAGCGCCATCGGAACCGTTGAACTCAATTGTCGTGCGCGGGGCTTTGCCCCTGTACTTCACGTTTGTGTACTTGCTTGCTTCGTTTGAAAGGGTGTTCTCCAGGTCGCATCCGACAAGTCTAGTTGGGTTGCCGGGCAGGTCCTGAATCTGCCACGCAACCAGGCGTTGTCCCTCGTCGGTCTCGCATTTTACCGCGGTGACAGCTTCAAAAGGTCCTGCAGCGAAGCGATACCTGATATTGTTTCCAGGCGGAGATGTGTGGTAAATGCTTATTCCGTCGGGTCCCTTTGCAGAGAACTGTGGCGCCTCATACTGGACGAGAGAGGGGACGGTTTCTCCGAATTCGAGCGGTGTCAACCAATCCGGTAACTGGAGTCCCTTTTGTTCTCTCTTGAACCGATTGCGTGCCCACGTGCCCGCTTCGCGGCGATCCAGTTCCCCAAGGATAAGTGCGCGCGCCTCTTGTTCACTCTCAATGGAACGCACCCCACGGAAATAGACATCGCCTTCGCCGAAGGGGGGCTGAGCCAGCAATTCGAAATGATTGTCGTGCAATACCACGTGCATGAAGGAGGCGTGGCCCGCGGGAAAACGAGGGTCTTCCAGTTGGATCAATTTTGCCGAATTGACGGATTCGAACAGGACCTCAGTGAGAGTCTTATCCCAGATCGTGCCAGGTTCTCCGCTCGCGCGATGGATCAACCAGCCGCCCGTTGAGCCATCAACAAGCAATCGCTCTACGGAAGCATTCGAGCTGAGATTCGAAAATCCGTCCTTTTGATCCCATAGCTGCCAGCCCCCAGCGTTTCGGCCGATGAAGCGCCCCTTGCTCAGTGGCTCGGCATCCGCGAGTTTGATGTTCAGTTGGTAGTCGCGCACTTGCCACACGACATCGTCCACACTGGTGAGCAGCACATTGTCGAATTGCTTGACCGTAGCAGCAGGTATGGTGAGAACAGCCTTGCCATTCTCATCGATCAAGCTCAGTTCCGGCCGCGAGCTGTACTTGACATGCCATGCCACTTTGTTGCTTATTGAATCCTTGCGCACCCGCAGCGATTCCCAGTCTTCCATCTCTTGGCTGGGCTTTCCATCTGCAATGCTCCACCAACCTCCAATATTGAATTTGGCAAAGTAGTGTCCTTCGGTGGTGAGTTTGATTTTTCTGTAGTGGCCCCAGTCGACTACCATTTTATCCAGTCCCCCCTTGCTGTCTACGCTCCAAAGAGACCTTTGATCGCCATCGGGACCGTTGGTCAGGGTTTGGACTCGGAATAGATTGCCGCGAGGAGAGAAGTACGAATCGTAATTGACGCCTTCGGGGCCCGAGCTTTGGCAGGCGAATGAGAAGAGGCAGGCGAACAGAACAAGAGCAACACGAAGCGGTGAAACAAGCATGGGGGTTACGACTGGCAGATCGGGGGGGCTGGGCAGGTGGGGCTCCAGACTATCGACACCCCCGGATTCAGCAGCCATGGCAAATTGGGGTATTTCAGTGGGATCCGTAATCCGAATAGCGAAGGGCCCCTGAGCCCCCGAGTCCACGTGGAATGCGGGCTCTGGGCTCAAATTCTCACTATGGAAGGTGCCTACTTGTGCAGTGTTCCCCAGGTTTGATTGGTGCGAATGAATCCTGGGGACTACCCTAGCGGGCATGGGAGATAGGCAATTACATAAGAAGCCGGCTGAGGGCCATTTGAGGGTCCAGGTCTTGAATGGGGAGGGTGAGCCGTTCGCCGGGTCGGTGCGGGGTTTTGCCAATGGCAAGGGGTGGACGAGCGAAGGCTCATCGGAAGGCGGTGCCGTGATCGTGATCCGGCGGATTCCGTTGGGACACTCTTTCAGCCTCTGTGTTTCTGGGGGCGGCGAGTGGAAGCGGGTGGAGCTAGACTTTGAGGGCCTTTCAGAGGATTCGGAAGGGCGCAGCGTTTCGGTCACGATGAATGAGCGCGCTCCCGTTTTTGTCGGTCGCGTGCGGTGCGCCTTCGGCAAGCCCTTGGGGAATTTGGCGGTGCGCATGGAAATGAAGCGGGAGCATCGTGGCCCCTTCATCATGGCAAGCAAGATCGACGTGAACCACAGGTTCCGGTTCCTACCCAAGGGTGCCCTGGCGGACCGCGTCACCGTATGGGCGCGTGTGGGTGGATCCTGGCTTGACCAAATTGGCGAAGAGTGGGTGCCGCCTGCAGATGCCCAGAACGTCCACGACTTTGGCAACGTGCGATTGGCCTTGGCGCCCGTCGAGTTGGCCGGGCACGTGTGCTTCCCCGACGGAACCCCGGCTTCGGGAGTTCACTTGGAATGGGCCTACGACTGGACACGGACCCCTGACGAAGCAACCCAACATGCAGAAAGGAAGGCTTCGCTAAAGCCCCTTTCCCGATGTGCCGTGGGCAAGTTGAGGGCACTCGGTTTGAAGCCTGCAGGCAGGCGCACGACGGCAACGGATGGTTCCTTCCGGGTACTCGGATTGAAGTCGAATCTGAAAGCGTTCTTCGGTACCCAACAACCCCATGTCTGCAAAGCAGGAACCTTCCTCTTGCCCCGGGAAACGTCCAGTTTCTCCACCGAGGAAGAGTCGAAACTTACCCTTCTTCACGCCGCTAGTTTGAAAGGCACGGTTGCAATAGAAGGCAACCGGACCATCGACATCTTCGTGGACTACCCCGACGGCTTCCGATTCCTGGTAGGCACCGTCACCGGACCCAATCCAGAATTCAGCCACGCCGCCCTGTACCCCGGCACCGTGGAATTGACAGCTGTGGACGCGGAGACTGGAGAGGCCCTGGCATCGCTCAGCACTCTCTCGCTCGTCCCCGGAGTGCAAACGAGGGTGAGCTTCTAAAAGCCAGGCCGAGGGCCTCTGATGCGCGAGGCACCGCTCCTCAAACGCATCGCGGCGTCGCATCTACACCCGGTCGCGTTCAACTACGTGGGGGCGACGCTCCCAGGTACGATGCCCGATTCCTCACGGTTCATTGCCGGGCCCAAGGAGTGTGCAGGCGCCAGGTACTCGCATCCAAAATAGTTTCGTAGGATAAAGGCTGTGGTGTTCGCCACTGATTCCATTCTGACCTATGAAAGCTCTGATTGTATTTTTGCTCGTATTGCTGGGGGCCTTAGGACTCTATTTGGCCCGTGGTGCAACCGAAATTGAGGGGGCTGAATCGGATGGGTTTCAGGGAGTTGATACCCACAGGGATTCGAGTCCCCAGGAGTTGAGATCAGGTGTAGAGCCTTCGGAAATCCGGAGCTCGGATTCGATAAAGGGTCCAAAACGCCAGGCTCCTAGGGCTGATCTGAATGCGGCCAATTCGATCGAAGTGCTTGTCTTGGATCGATCTGGGGTCAGCCAAGTCGGATATCCAGTGAGGATCTGTTACCCGCAGGGAGACCATGACTTTGAACGGGCAGGACCCATGGCTACACATTTTGCACTGGCAGACGATTCCGGAATCGCTCGCTTTGGGTTGGACGTTGTCACCGCGTTGAAAGGTCGGGGCTACATTCTGTCCGGACTCGAGTGGGAAACAGACGCGTTCTTGGGCCTGACCGAGTCGCGCATCGCTAGTGGACGGGTGGTGTTCTACGTGCCTTTCGAAGGTTCGTTGGGCGTGGAACTCGCGGATGAGGAAGGCGCAAGATGGAGCGGTGGTGAGCGAGTCTACGCACAGGGTGAATCCTGGCGGCGCTACTCCAGCCACTCCGGAGATGGTTGGTATTGGATGCACGGCTTGCCTTTCGGGGAGGACTTCAGCTTTTATATCCTGGAAAGGGGCGAGGATGTTGGCGTGGAGCAGTCCTGCTTACCCCTTAGGCAGGGTGAAGGTCAAAGGCGCGTGCGGCTGAGTCCGCGGGCCATGGAGGCACGCGTGCATGGACAGGTGCTGGGGAAGGCAGGGAATCCTATCCGGGCCAGTTGGTTGATTTTTGATCTGCAGGGGTCAGGGCCTGTGCCCGTGCTGACAGATGCAAAAGGCCAATTCGAATTGGTTTTGCCCGAAGAGGGACTTCAGTGGATGAAAGCGTATCTGTCTGCCCGTCATGACCCGCGCGTGGAGAGCAAGGTCGTAGTACGCTCGTTTCTTCAAGATCAAGGTGCTGGGGCCCAAGGCGCCTGGGTTAGGCTGCCGTCGGTCAAGCGCGGGCAGGATGCGGACTTGGGAGTGATCGAATTGCTTGAGAGTCCGGTCTTGGTCGCTGGCCGCATACGCATTAAAGGTGGAACTCAAGAGGTCACCGGGGAGGTCCGGGTCTTCGAGTTAGCGGGTTCTGACAACTATTCAAATCTGGCAATTGGCGACCTTTGGAAGAGTCAATCGTATCTTCGCAGTCGCTTGTCTACGGGTCAGCAGCGAGTGGCTGCACCTAAAATGCAAGCGGCCCGTGGGGGGCCGGGTCTATGGCTCGCGACCGGCCAGATTCAGCCAGACCCGCCCGTGTCGGGCACAGACCCAGAGGAAATCGGGCAGTCGTTTCAGATCTCAGGAGTACACCCGGCCTTGGCCCTACGCTTGGAGTTTCACGTGACCGGTACTGTGGATTTTGAACCCTACGTAGCCGTGGCGGTCACTAGCGTGAAGACGGGGGACCGCGGCCTCGACATCGAGTTGGTCCGCGCGGCTCAGGTTCGCGGGAGTGTGATCGCCGAAGAGCCGAAGGCAAATGAGACGCCTCGGTTCGTGGGAGGCATGGAGGCGGTTTTCTTGTACGGCGATGGGGCTGAACGGCGCTTGCCCATTTCACGCAAGGGCGAGTTTTCGGGCAACCTAGTTCCGGGAGAGGTGGGATTTTCTATTGTCAGAAGAGGTGTGGATGAGAGTCTGTTTTCAATCTCGAGTCTCAACCTGCAAGAAGGGGCGGACCAGGACGGCAGGCTAGTGGAGATTCGATTGAAAGCCTTGCAAGGAACGCAGCAGTACCCCCAGCTCTCCTCGGACTTTGAACTGAACCAACAACTGCAAGACCTACTGGACTCGGCGCAAGAACCGGTCAATATCGATCCATGGAAGCGCCACTGACCCTACGAGCCATTGCGCAAACGGCCTCGGTATTCGGCGAGAGAATGAGAGTCCTACGTAGGGACTCCCACTCTAGCCGACCCACCTGGGAGCAAACGCATGAGCGGCCCCAGGGAATAGCTCTAGATCGGGGCCCCGGAAATGACGAATGTTCGCTATAGTGAGCAAAGCGTGGCGTGGGGGATCGAGCTGGGTCCATGGCTTGCGCTTGTCATTCGAACACTTTTTTGGATCCATTTGAAAACCATCATTCTGCTTCTGGTAGCCATCGCTCTTCTGGGTACTTTTCTTTCATTCGGCGGGGCGAAGGAATGGATCTTGGAGCCCGTGGCTCTGGTGCAAGGGGCGCAGTCGTTCGGGAGTCAAGAAGCGCTTGCGGATGAGGCGCAGGTTTCCGGCGTGGGGCTGGCGCAGAAGGACTTGGCGGGTCAGAGAAGGCTTGCAGGGGGCGAGGAAACGCTTGATGGTTCTGGGACTGGGCCCGAAGTGCAGGTTTCAGTGTTGGTGGTGGATAGGGCGGGGCGAGTCCAGCCTATGTATCCGGTTCACTTGTGCACACGGTCCGCCTCCGGGCGGTTTGCAAGGTGCGTTCCCGGAAAGGGCGGGGTGATGAGGTCGGACGCAAATGGCCTTGCTCGGTTTTCAAAAGGCGGCAATGATGTGGGTGGTGATGACGGGCCAGTCTTCGTGGTTTCTGGATTCGCCTGGCAGTCCGATGTGTTTGTCGAGCTGACGGTGGCCCAAGTCGAAGGGGAGCCGGCGGTGCTGGAGGTCCCTATCCAGGGCTCCGCCGAAATACGGTTGGTCGGGCCGGACGGCAAGCCATGGTCGGAGAAAGCAAGCGTCTACGTGGACCTGGGCATGCACCATCGCTATGGCAGAAGAGGCCCGCAGCGCTCCTATTGGATCCACGCGTTGCCGCTTGATCGCGCGCTTCGCTTCTGCGTGGATCGGCACAGCTATCTTCCTGTTGAAGATCGTTTGAAGCCCGCATTCACCGCAAATCAACCCCACCGCAAATTTCAGATGGTGGTCGGTGGGGAGGCCTCTCACGTCATCGGTCGACTGATCGGGGACGATGGAAAGGTGTTCTCCGAGCAGAACTGCAAGGTCATGCTTGGGGCGAAACGTATTCCGGATCTGAGAACGGACGAGGGGGGCGGGTTTCGACTCGAATTGGGGCCGACTGCGGACAATGTGTTGGAATTCGAAGTCTCGCAGGATGGTCGATGGCAAGACAGCTTTGCACTCGTACCTATCAAGGGGTTGGGTGCGGCTGAGACCTTAGATCTCGGCTCGGTGCAACTGCTCCGGCGCCCATTTCTAGTGGAGGGCATTTTGAGTAGTGAGGATGGGGGACCGTTCGCGAATGAGGTCCGCGTGCAGGGTCGGCGCAGCGATGGCTCTTGGGTTCCACTAGGGGCGGACTACACCGACAATCAGGGACGCTTCCTGATTCACGGGGATTCCGGATACTCACTGCTGCGACTCACGGTTCACCAATCGGGCTTCCCCGTGTGGAAAAACGACCCCATCCTGCTCAGGGAGCCCATGGAAATTCCGGTCGGATCGGCAGGGGTCATTGTGCGGCTCGAGAAAGCCGCGTACGTCACTGGGAAGGTCGAAGGCAAGGGGGATCGAGAGCTCCGCATCGACTTCACATATGCCGATGGGGAAGTGCGCAGCCTGACCGTTCACCCAAAAGGCGGCTACAACGGGGCTCTGCCCCCGGGTTTGGCCACCGCGAATGTCATTGAGGTGAAAGGCGGCAATCCGATCCTTGAAATAAGTGACGTGCACCTGCGGATAGGCTTTGGGGCGTCCTCATTTCCGTCGACGCTCAACCTCGACGGAGAGGCAAGTGGACTTTTAGGGCGCGCTCGCTGAGACGCGGATTTCGACTTTGCCGTCACGTAGTTCGCTTTCTAGATTGAAGCTTGAGTCGCCTTGGCCCCATGCCCAGGCTGTTCCAATCGGGAGCTTGATGTGTTGGCCCATCGAATGGGATTTGTATTCGATGTCGATGGCCGCTTCGTCAGTTAGGGAGTTCACGCGGACGAGGAGCTGGCTGGGAGGTGTTCCGGCTTCTGCTCGAAGGAAGGTTTCTTGTTCGCCAAGCTCGAGGATGCGGATCACGGTTCCGGTCTCCTGGGAGATGGATTGGAAACCGGCACGGAGCAGGGCGTTCGAATCGGCGGGGTCGGAGGCGGGGGGAAGCTCTAGCGCATGCCTCTTGGCGTAGCTTTCGACGGAGGATTTTTCACTAAGGCCTGTCGTGGTTTTGGTCAGGGCATATGCAATCCCTACGGCTTCCTTCTCCGCATGGAAATCTTCTGCACGTCGATCCAAGCGGGCGATAGTGAGCCAGAAAAACACTTCGGGGCTGGGGTCGGCGCGTAAAGCCTTGCGGAGTATGTTGAGAGGAGGCTGGGCTTTGACCTTCGACTGGATCGCGAGCAGGGCCTGCACGTCAATGGGATCCGTTGCGTAGGACTCGGCCAAGGCCTCGTACTCAGCATCCGTGAAGTAGGAGACCAGGGTGACGATGAAGGGGGAGTCGGACAGGGGCTCGTTGTTTTCCTGCAGGACGCCATTGATCCAGGTGGTTCCTTGGCGTTCGGGCCGGGGCCAGCGGCCTACGGTGACTTGCAGGGCACCTTGGTCCATGAGCAGAACGGAGCTCTCCCCTTCTAGGATCCCGCCCCAGGAGGGGTTCCAGCCTTGGGCTTCGAGGGCGTCATTCAGCTGCTGTAGGACCTGCTCGCAGCGGCCTTCCGCACGGAATCTGAACCAGGCGCGTTCGTGTACATAGGGCCCGTGTTCCCTGCCTAATGTTTGCAGGTCCAAGGCCGCTAGGGGGGCGGGCACTTCGATTCTGCGGGGCTGCAGTTCGGAAGGGCGTGACACCGTCCGGTGCCCTGACGCGGCGGCCTCACGGAAATCTTCGGTCACGAGGTCCCGCACGTTGCGATTCAAACCGTTTGCGAGTTCGTCGATCACGGAAGATCCGAGTGCGGCACCCATCCGTTGAAAGTTGAACGAGGTGTCGCTCGAAATCTCGATGGCCCCGACTTGTGGAAGCCGCTCGTAGGCCGATGTGCTTCCCATCGGATAGGAAGAGCAGGACCCCGTAACGATCAGCCGCCCTTGAATCGTCTGGAACAGGGGCATCGGCCATCCGGTCACGTCTTCGGYGGAGATGTTGATGGTGAAGTCGGGTGCGATCCCTCCATCTTCCAGGGGCTCTCCCCGGGGCCAGAGTTCGACCTTGTCCGTCCACCATTCACCCATTAGATCCTGGGCGAGTCGGTGGGCGCAAGCGCGCGAGAGCTCATCATCGGAGTAGAGCACGCGCAGGAAGCGCGGAGCCTTGAGGGCTCCTCCATTGGTTATCGTCTGGTAGGTGGAGCTCTGCTCTAGTGTCGTGCGGCTAATGTTGAATCCATAGTCCTGGGAGGGAACTTGTTCCTTCACATCTCCCATTGTGCGTGGGGTTCCTGGGCCTCCAAGTTGCATCCAAATCGCGAAGACCGTCACCGAGAGCACAATGCTATGCCGGAAGCCCGAGTGCAGCTTGCGCACCTTGCCGAACCTGGCGAAGGACGCGTAGAGCAGCACAATGATCGGGTTGAACAGCAGCAGCATTGCGACCCAGAACTTGCGCGCGTTATGGGCTGATCCGAAAAGGGCGTGGGGCGCCTTGTTTCGCCAAGCATCCCAGAAGCATCGGGCCCAAATCAGAAAGGCGATGGCGAAGATCGTATTGGGGA
>JAESRM010000252.1 GCA_016764635.1 Planctomycetota bacterium | reverse complement strand
CTGGGTTTTTCTTTGTCTTCAGTCCGAAATTTGACAGCATGATTCAACTGATGTTAGCCTCGCACAACTCTCACACAAAACACACACGCCTCCACACGGGCCAATTTTGGAGTGTTGCAGATGCAGGTTCATCGTATTCTAGGTGAAAAAGTAAGGATTTACCGCCGGATTGACGGCGCAGCTTTGAGACCGCCTCATTCAGGCGAATACGTTCTGCGGCGGGGTCTTCGGCCACCGGGTTTGTGACAACAACACGGGGTTCATGCAGCCAGACATGGCCCATTGAGGCGCCCTCTTGCGCCGTGGCACCGGGGAACATGACCGGACTGGTGTGGCGCGCCGATAGCGCAGCACCTTCGCCCACAAAGGCCCCGAGCTCAGTCATCTCAGCCAACACCATGGCGACAACTTCGAGGGCGTAGACTTCATCTTCTGCCTGACCGAGAGCCACAGCTCCGCCTTGAAAGCAACCCTGCCGGCCGAGCTGGCACCCAAGTTGATGCTGTTGAGCCCTTCCGGGAGTGGCATCCCCGATCCGATAGGTGGAAGCTTGCAGTTCTACCAGGAGACCCGGGACGCCATCGCGAAGGCGATCGATGAACGTATTCCTGATTGGGTCTAATCAGCCCGCAGATCGGCCGTTGAGCCCTTCTCTCATTTTCTGATTCGCTAGAAACAAGGCGGACATCAGCCCAGATTTGGCTTCGAATTGAGTGTCCGCCGTACTCAATCCTTGCACAGCTTGAAAGCGGGAGGGGACCCCAACCTCTAGGGGAATTGCGTTGTCAGAGTTGTTCCCCACCCCTTCGAGCAAGCGCCCCATTTTCTCCAGGCGCCGCTCCAGGATCTCCACCCGGCTTTGCCAAGCGAGCTCACTGGACTTCAATAGCCGCTCTAGTTCGTAGCGGCTCTCACTGTGAACGCCATCTCCCAGCTTAGGGCTCGATTCGGGCTCCTGCGGGGCACCCGCGCTTCGCTGTGGAAGTGACTCGAAGGAACTTGCCCTATCCCTATCCCGTGGAAGCCAAATCGGCGCGGAGGCTTGGGGGTTGTCTGGCTCACTGGTAGGCTTGCGCTCCCCGCCAGGCATGGGCAGGCCAAAGCGTTCAATGAATGCGAAGCGCCCGCCCCCGGTTCTCAGTGCCAGTCTAGCGCCGCGAATCGCAGCCAAGCGCACACTCTCCAAGCTAGCGGTCCCTCGCTGTTGTCCCTCCGAATGCGCCGCTCCCACGCTCAGCCCCTGCGCATTCACTTGACGCCCTCGGCCCGCTCTTTTCGAGGTGCAGCAGGCTTCAGCCAGCGCTCGCATGCCCGCTCCATCCACGCCCTGCACGTAGAAGATCGTTTGGGCCCCCACGCGATGGCCACAGAGAATCTGGGTATCCCTCAGGGGCAGATTTTCCAGAACACGAATGACCCACGCTTCCGCCCCTTCAATACCCACGGATTGAAGCCAAACTTCAAAACCATCCATGTGGATACAAAGCACTCCCAAGCCGTAACCGGAGGCCAACCCAGCGAGCAGTCCGCGCTCCGCAAGGGCGAAAACCTCCTCCAGGGTGCTGGGTGAAACGTGGGACAGAGAGTCGGGATGAAACAGCATGCTGGCAGGGCTGCGGTGGGCAAGAACCGCAGGACACAGCCTAATTCTTGGGCGATTCCTGTGCCTCCCAAAAACTGAATTCCAATGCGGTGCATCCGCTCTCAACCCTGGCCTCGACCCGCGTCTCAATTTCTACCATTGGGCTTGCCTGGCTACACTGCAAACGCCAACCCAAGCCACAAATCTAGCCCTTCGCACACGGAACCGTCAGGTCCCTCCCCGTCTGAGGCTTACGCAGAGGCCGTTACAAGCAAGTCATAGGCTGCTTGGGAATCGGGTGCCATCAGCAAGTCTTTGCGCACCTGCTCATCTCCAAGGATCCTCGCCACGTCGGCTAGGGTCCGAATATGCAGGAGTTTTTTAGCCTTGGGTATGAGCAGCACCACGATCAATTGAGCAGGCGCCCCATCCATACTCTCGAAAGGAACACCGCCCTCGCGGCTGACCACGCCAAGAATTGCCAGTACCCGATCCAGATCGGGAAGGGCTGCGTGGGGAATCGCGACCCCTTTTTCCATGCCCGTAGACATGGAGCGCTCACGCCGCTGCACGGCATCTAAAGCAGCGTCCGACTGGGATTCGTCCAGGCTGCCGGAATCGGTCAGGTGCTGGATGAGGGATTCGATGGCGTGCCACTTATCCAGGGGCTCGAAGCCCACAACCAGATTCTTCACATCAAAAAGGTCCCCAAGGTTCATGGGCAAGAGTGTAGCGCATGACTCCCCCGGGACGCCCCTTTCTGACCGGCAAGTTAAATGAAAGTGTCCCGTGCAGGTGTTGAACAACCCGCGCGGGACACTGTAGCTCGACACCYTCCATTGGAYGYCAGAGMGGRATTGGGGCCCTTAGGCGGCCCTACGGCATTCGCCGTCCTCCCTTCCTGGTTGGGATCGCTCCTTGTGCAGCTTTGAAGCACGCCCAATGAGCACGGCGATCACACCGACTCCAGCGGACATCAGAGCKCCCATYTTGGCTTCACCCTGCAAAGTCCCCATTTCAGGYGTGAATGCTGCAGTTGCCACAAACAGGGCWACGGTAAGACCGAGGCTGGCAATGAATCCCGCCATGACCAGATCTCGYTTGCTCATGCCTCKCGGCAGGCTGAATCCAAACATCTTGCCCAGCATGCTCATGCCCACGACCCCACCGGTYTTGCCGATCACYAAGGAAGCGAGGATGATCCAAGTCATRGGYCCCACSGCCTCGAAGCGGACTCCGGCGTTAGCCATGGCAAAGAAGAACAGGCCAAAGTCCACCGGCAGGCWGATCGCATGTTCAAAGCGATCYAGGGTGGAATGCCCTATATGRAGRTCCCGSGCRGTTTCTTCGCCCATGAGATCGACCTCGTCCTCGCCGGCAAACAACCCGGTGTCCCGCTTGGGGCCAGGCATGAAAGGRACGATGGGAACCAGTGCTAGGGCCGGGTGCAGGTGGGCCARCATTAGGCCGCACCAAGCGAAGGGACCCGCCACGAAGATATAAGGGACCCAACTTTTCACGCCCCGCGCCCTCATCAAGTAGGCAAATGCCACGCCCATACCCACCAGGGCCAACCAGCCCGGCTCGGCGGGGTGTGCAGGATCCCCATAGAAGATCGCGATGATGCCCAAACCCAGCGCGTCATCCGCGACCGCAAGCAGTAGCAGGAAATTGACCGCTGGATGGGATCCGCCGAAGACCGCACGCGCCACGAGCCATGCCAGGGCGATGTCGGTGGCGGTGGGGATACCCCAGCCACGGGACACAGCAGGCCACAGATCGGAGGTCTTGTCGTAGATCCCCATGCTGGCAGCCACCTGGATGGAGATGAAAAAGATCGCGATCGGCCCAATGACACCGCCCATTGTGGCGAAAAGGGGGTTGATCGCCTTGCGAAGGGGGTTGAGGCTTCCACCTGGCAGACCTGCTTCTGTGATTTCCTTGGCTGCGATAGCGAAGAAAAACACCATGAAGATGTCGTTGATCAGAAAGCTGAGGGTCAGGTGGTGCCCGAATACGGTGAAGTGTCCGGGAAGCTCCCAAACCCCGTCAGCGGCCCCATGCCCGGCACCAAACAAGTACTGGTAGGCCTCAGGGGCCAAATTAGCCATGAATAAGGCTGCGATCACTCCAACAATTAGGGGGATGGAGAAATCCTGGAGATAGCGGATCACTCTTGAGCGTTGTGTGGACATAGGAAGACTTGGCTGGGGTGCATCACCCTAGGATTCTACTCCTCAAATAGCGACCGAACCTTGACCGGCTACAAGGTTGGAAGCCCAACCTTGGTTCTGGCATGGATCGGGCCCCAAAGGGGCTCGGCAGGGAACCGCAGCTACATATGAGGAGTCAATCAGGGTTGAAACGGGGATTTCAGTGACTCTGTAGGAGCACTTATCGACCGGAGGGTCTCCCGGGTACAACCAAGTCCTTCGCAGTTTCCGGAATGGGAAGGGAAGGACCTGGCGGGACAAACGTCCCAGGACTTACCTTCGGCGACCTACAAACGTTTGACCCGCCATGGTCAGGCCCCTAGAGTGCCCCAAGGTTGGACAGTACCGACCCTAAACTCCGGTCTGCCAAGAACATAGCCAGCCCAGAGGGCTTCGAGCCCTACCCAAACCGCTTACTTCATCCGAGATGCTGAACGCCATTGCGCTTGCGCTTCCTTTGCTTCTGGCCACTCCTGCCCTGCAGGACACCCCCACCGAAGTCCCCGCCATCCAGGACGATGGAGACGGTTTCATCCTTAATTTCCCGCAAGGGGTGGATGGAGGCCAGGGCATGTCCCTCGGTCAATTTGTCCAGGCCTGCCAGCAGGTAACAGGACTGACCTTCCATGTTAAGGAGGACGCAGCCAGCCGGCTCTCCTCCACCTTCGTACGCCTGATGGGTACGAAGCGCATTCCGAAGGAGCAGTTCTACTCCTTCTTCCAAATCCTGATGGTGATGAACGATTTCGTTTGCACCGAGATCGGCCCTGCGGGCATCTCGGTCATTCAAATCGACTCCCTGACCGGCGGTGGACAATCCAACGCTCCCAAGATTCGGGCCAATGCCACCTATGTGGACCCCGACCGCTTGGTGGACTACGCGGACCAACCCGCCACCCTGATCACCACCGTGATCAACCTGCCCAATACGGACGTGCGTAGCCTGTCGAACACCATGCGGCAGCTCATCGCGGACCCGAACACCCAGCAGATGATTCCCGCGGGCAGCTCGAACTCGTTCGTGCTGACCGGCTTCGGAACCCAAGTCGCGGCCCTGGCCCGCATGCTGTCGATCATTGACGAAGCATCCGCCGTGGAGGTCGTCGAGCCCGTTTTCGAACTGCTGCGCCTCGAGTACGCCGCAGCCGACGAGGTCGCCAGCCTGGTTGAAGAACTACTCGAGTTCAGCAACCAAGCTACAAGCCGAGGTGGCGCACAGCCCCAAGGCGTCAGCTCTGCCCTGCGCAGCGGCCAAAGCAACGTCAAAATCCTGGTGGATTCCCGCCAGAGTTCTTTGCTCGTTCTAGCCCTGCCGGAAGACATGCCCCGCATCAAGGACCTGGTAGCCCAGCTTGACGTGGACGTGGTCGATTCCGAACGTGCCTACCACATCTATAGCGTGGAGAACGTGGAAGCCAGCGAACTAGCCGAAACGCTTACTTCGTTTTTGAACGACGCATCGCGCCTGGAAACCTCCTCAGGATCCACCCAATCGGGAAACAACGCCCGTTCCGCCCGTGGTGGAAACAACACCGAGTTCGTGGTGGTTCCCGACGCCAAGTCAAACTCCCTGCTCATCGCTGCCAGCCGCACTCGCTACAGCGAGGTCCTCGAGCTCATCCGACGCCTGGACAAGCGCCAACCCCAGGTCCTTATCGAAATGGCCCTGATCGAGTTGACGGGTACCGATTTGTTCGACCTGGGCGTGGAGCTATCCCTGGCGGACATCCCCGGTGTGGGCGCTGCAGGTGGCTTTGGCCTGACCAGCTTCGGCCTTTCGGACCTTTCGGACACAGACGGCGACGGAATCCCCGACGTGCGCGTGCCTAGAATCGGATCCGGCATTTCCGCAGGCCTGCTATCTGGGGACGACTTCAGTCTGCCCATGTTCATTGCAGCCATGTCTGAGACCCGCAAATCCAACGTTCTCAACGTGCCCAGTGTGCTGGTCAACAACAACGTGGAAGCGCGCGTAGAAGTCAAGGACGAGCRGCCCACCACCACCGTCACCGCGGTCGGCGGCACCTCGGGCCAGACCCAGGAAAACTTCAACGAGTACCAGGAGGCTGGTATCACATTGGTGATCTCCCCCTCCATCAGCGGTTCCAACTACCTGCGTCTGAAGATCGAACTGGAAATTTCAAACTTCATCGGAACGGTTCAAGGTTCCATCCCGCCGCCCCGTAGCACACGAATCATGAACACGGAAGTGACCGTTCCCGACGGGGACACCATGGTCATCGGTGGCATCATCGTGGACAACCGGTCGGAGACCGTACGCAAGGTGCCTTTCCTCGGCGACCTGCCTATCCTGGGCCGCCTGTTCCGCCGCAACTCCACCAGTGGAAACCGAACCACCCTGTACTTCTTTGTCACCCCGCACATCCTGGATGACACCGAATTCGCAGACTTGGCCGAAATTTCCTACTCCATGAAAATGGAAGCCGCCAATACCATCGGCATCGAACGCATGCAGATCATCGACCCCAAGTTCGGCAAGAACCGCGGCTTGATCGACCTGGACGGCTTCGACATTCCCCTCTACCAGAGCCCCAAGCGGGGCGAAGTGGACTCCGCAAGCATCGGTATGACCCCGGATCAAATCAAGGAAGCCGTCGGCGCTCCCGCCAACTGATTCCCCGGTCTAGTCCTTCATAGCCAAGTAAAAACAAGCAAACAAGAGTTCACAGACATGGTGAGTATCGGAGATCTTTTGATCGATGCGGGTGTGGCCCGCAAGCAACTGGATGAATGCCGCGGATTGGCTTCATCTTCTGGGGAGTCCATCGATCGCATTCTTGTGCAACGCGGATACCTGGACGAGTCCACTCTACTCCAGGTTTATGCCAAGCACCTGGGTTATGAGTTCAAGGACAGCCTGGAGGGAATTCGAGTTCCTGTGGAATTTGTAGATCAAGTTCCTATCCAGTTTTCCCGCAACTACAACTTGATCCCGCTAGAGATCTCTGAGGACAGGATCGTCAAGGTCGCCACATGCGCGCCCCTAGACCCCCACCCCRTGGATGACCTGTCTGCCCTTTTGGGCTGCGAGGTCGAAGCGGTTCTCGCGCCCCGTCTGGAAATAACCGGACTCATCGGACGTGCCTATCGCCACAAAGCGGACGGCATCGACGAAGCGCTGGATGCTGTGGCTGAAGATGGTGACATCGGCAGCATGGCCGCTGAAATCGACGAAGCGGAGGACGTGCTCAACGTCTCCAACAAAGCGCCGATCATCAAGCTGGTCAACACGGTGCTCTTTCAAGCGCTCAAGATGCGCGCCTCGGATGTGCACTTTCAGCCCTACAAGGACCGCATGCAAGTGCGCTTCCGTATCGACGGCATCCTGTACGACATGGATTCCATCCCGCGCCGTGTGCAGGACGCCATCATCAGTCGCGTCAAGGTCATGGGCAAGATGGACATCGCTGAGCGACGCTTGCCCCAGGACGGTCGCGCAACGATCCGCTTGGGCGACGGCGAGGTCGACGTGCGTATCAGCTCCATCCCCACCAGCGACGGCGAGCGAATCGTCATGCGACTTTTGGACAAAACGTCCAAGCTGTACACCCTGGAAGAGATTGGCTTGACCAAGGAGAACCAGGAAACCATGGCCGGTTATCTGGACTACAACCACGGCATCATCCTTGTCACAGGGCCCACCGGTTCCGGAAAGACGACCACGCTATACGCGTCCATGTCGCAGATCGACACGAGCCAAAAGAACGTGCTCACGATCGAAGACCCGGTGGAGTATGCCTTGGACGGAGTCAGCCAGGTCCAGGTGAATACCAAGAAGGGCCTCACCTTCGCGCGGGGACTGCGCTCGTTCCTGCGCCAGGACCCGGACATCATGATGGTCGGTGAAATTCGAGACCTGGAAACCGCTGAGGTTGCTATTAGAGCGGCCTTGACAGGGCACCTGGTGTTCTCCACCGTACACACCAACGACGCGGCCAGCACCATCACCCGCATGGTGGACCAGGGCGTCGAGCCCTACCTGGTTTCGAGCTCCATCATCCTGATCGTCGCCCAGCGACTGGTCCGTACGATCTGCAAGCACTGTAATACGCGCGTGCCGATCACGGACGAGTGGAAAGCCAAGCTCGATAAAGTGGGTATGGATATCTCCCTGATGAATGGTGAAGTCTCCGTGGGCGAAGGCTGCGAAGAATGCTTCCATTCTGGCTATTCAGGCCGGACAGCCATCTACGAAATCATGCCCGTGGACGAAACCCTGCGCACGCAAATCATGGAGGGCGCTAGCGCCACGGTCATGAAACGCTCCGCGGTCGAACGTGGCATGATCACCCTGCGAGAAGACGGTCGCCAAAAAATCATAAGCGGGCATACAACCGCCGATGAGGTTCTCCGCGTGACCCAACTCGACTTCGAATAGGCCCTATTCCATGCCGATTTACGAGTACAAAGCCTACGCCCCGGGTGGAAAAACCCAGGCCGGCATCATAGATGCTGACACGGAACGCGACGCACGCAACAAGCTGCGCCGCGAGAAACTGTTGGTGCACAAGATCGTCGAAGTGCGCGGTCGCGGCTCCCGCAAGAAGAAGTCCCAAAAAGGCGAGGGCGGCGAAAGCTTGCTCAACAAAGCCATGGATGCGCGCGCCGCGCGACAGGGACCGGGAGCCAAGGAAGACGAGGTCATCTGCGGCATCACGCGCCAACTGGCGACCCTGCTTGGCTCGGGAATCCCCTTGGTCGAAACCCTCTCCGCCATCATCGAGCAGTCGGAAAAGCGCAACGTGGAAACCATGTTTCGCCAAATCCGCGAGGACATTCAAACCGGTATCAACCTGGCCGATGCTCTGGCGCGCCACCCGCGCTGGTTCTCCGAGCTTTACGTGAACATGGTGCGCGCCGGTCAAGCCACCGGTAACCTGGACGGCGTGCTGAAACGCCTAGCGGACTACATGCAATTGCAGCGCGGCCTGCGCAGTAAGGTCGTTGGCGCGCTCACCTATCCAATGATGATGCTCGGCATTGGCTTCATCGTGGTCACGATCCTGATGGCAAAAGTGGTTCCAGAAATCACGGCCATGCTGATCGACCAGGGTAAAGCCCTGCCCCCGGCTACCAAGGTTTTGGTCTTGGTCAGTAAAGTCTTCCAGGACTACTGGTGGGTTCTCTTTGCCGCCATCGCCATCACCTCCACGGTGCTCGAACGGTTCTAWAAGAACTCCGACAAGGGTCGCCTGCTGATCGACAAGACCCTGCTGCGCGTACCGGTACTCGGTGAATTGCTGCGCAAGGCAGCGGTCGGGCGCTTCACGCGAACGCTGGCCACCCTKYTGCARTCSGGTGTMCCSGTCATYCARKCSCTGGACATCACYCGYAAAGTGGTCGGYAAYCGSGTWGTYGCWGATGCMACKGAGCACATCAARAACCGMGTKATYGAGGGYACMGACATCTCYACRCCCCTTAAAGCCAGCGGCGCCTTCCCTTCRGTGGTAGGCTACATGGTGGCTGTCGGAGAACAGTCTGGCGAACTAGAAGAGATGCTGGACCGCATCGCTGGCTCCTACGACGAAGAGATCGATGTGGTTACAGAGCGCTTTACGGCCCTGCTGGAGCCGATCATGATCGTTTTCCTGGCAGGAATCGTCGGGTTCATCGTCTACGCCATCGTTCAACCCATCCTGGAAATCGGACGCGTCTAAGAGGGCGCCTCCCCCACCCAACGAAACATGAAAATCAATAAGAGACAAAAACGCCGCGCAAATGCGGGTTTCTCCCTGGCGGAATTGATGGTCGTCATCCTGATCATCGGCCTGCTTTCGACCCTGGTAATCCCCAAGGTCATGGATAGCTTTGGCGACGCGAAGTGGGGCAAGGTACGCGGAGACCTCTCCACCATAGGAAGCGTCCTAGAAACATTCTCTGGTAAGAATGGAGGCTCATACCCGGACTCCCTGGAGCGCCTGGTAGAGCCGGACCAAAACGGCAAGCGCTACCTCTCCCAAACGATCGTGCCCAAGGACCCGTGGGACCACGAGTACGTTTACAACCCGCCCGAAGGCACTTCAGACTTCGAGCTCGTTTGTTACGGCAAAGACGGCGTGCCCGGTGGCGAAGGTGACGACCGAG
>JAESRM010000134.1 GCA_016764635.1 Planctomycetota bacterium | reverse complement strand
CTGGCGCGCCCTCGACAATGTCCAAAACTAGCTCCTCGGAAGCTCCGCTCAACGCGTTTTCCGGGATCATCGAAACGTCATGACCCAAGCGCCTACCCAACCAGTTTGCGATCGATTTGGCCTCCGCCTCAACCCTCGCATCGTATCTTACGCCGATGTCCGCTCCCGGCCTCCAAGAGCCTTCCCCCAACTCAATGCGATTGGGATTCGGAATCACTTCCAACGGGGTTTGTGGTACGGCGAAACTCGTGAGAAGGAAGGTGGCACATAAGATCATGCCGTCCATTCTACCCCCACGCCAAGAAAACCGCTGCCCCGCAAAACACAAGCAAAGGCGCTAACCGGGCATACGGTGACGTAGCAAAAGTACCCGCTTTCTCCCATCCTACGTTTCGGCCTAGCCTGCGCGTAGGAAGGGAGAAAGCGGGTACTTTTGCTACGTCACCGTATACCCGGTTAGCTCCTTTGATCACGGCCTAGAGCGCCGGCGTGTTGTAGCAGTGCCATGCGAAGAGCGCCATCGAGCCGCGGTAGGGAGACCACTCCACCGAAAGCGCGCGGGTCTCCTTCTCCGACGGCCGTTCCGCAAGTCCAAACATGGTGCCGATTCCCGCCTGCACCGCCAAGTCCCCCGCCGGCCACATGTCCCGCCGGCCTTCCGCAAACAACAAATAGACCTCAGCGGACCAGCGCCCGATGCCTTTGACCTGGACCAAATAAGCAATGGCCTCCTCGTCATCCGTGGGCAGTTCCTCCAACAGCAACTCACCCGAAACCACCAACTCCGCTAGCGACCGAGCATAACCCTGCTTCTGCCGCGACAAGCCGCAAGCCCGCAAAGCATCCGCTTCCTGCTCCATCAAATACGCCGGCTCACAACCCTCCCCAAGCAACCCCTCCAACTTCCCCCAAACCGAATTCGCCGCCGCCACACTCACCTGCTGACCCACAATCGTGCGCAGCAAAGTCGCATACCCCTTCTCCCTATTACGAGTCGCCGGATACCCATACGCATCCAACGCCGTAGCCACCTTGGGTTCCAATGCAGCCACGCGATTCAGCCCTGTTTTGATCTGTCGTTTTGTGAGGCCCATGATTCTGCACTCCCGAATAGCGGGCCGCACAGTATATCCGGCGGACCCGATTCCCGCCGATTTGATCGTCGGCTACCCCGCATCCCTATCCCCCCCGCAAAAAAAACCACCTGGGTGGAGTCTATTCCACCGGGGTACTATGACCCCCCGCCATGAAGATCCATCAGCTGCGCAACGCGACCCTATTACTTGAAATTGGCGAGCACTTTTTACTCGTCGACCCCGTACTCGGGGACGTTGGAGCCATTCCAGCCTTCAAGATGCGTGGAGGCGGACGCAGGCGCAATCCGACCGTGCCGCTACCGCCGGAAGCACCCGCATTACTAGAGAAGGCCACCGCGGTCCTGATCACCCACGCCCACCACGTGGACCACCTGGATCCCGCCGGCATCGCATGGATCAAAGAGCGTGGTCTCGATGTCTGGGTCAGCCCCCTCGACATGCCCGCACTCCGTAAAAAAGGCCTCAATGCGAAGGAGGTCACAGACGGCTTCCTCGGTCTACGAGCCGAGATCGTACCCGCCGTGCACAGCACAGGAATCATGGGTTGGCTGATGGGTCCGGTCACGGGCTTCTACCTATCCGCCCCGGGCGAACCCAGCGTCTACCTGACCTCAGATGCCGTTCTAACCCAAAACATGCTCGCCGCCGTCAAGCGCCTACAACCCGACGTGATCGTAGCCCCCGCCGGCGCCGCGAACTTCGGCATCGGCCCCGACATCCTGTTCTCCATCGACGAACTGGTCACGCTCACAAAAAGCTGCAACGCCCAAATGGTCTTCAACCACCTAGAGTCCATCGACCACTGCCCCACCACCCGCACCGACCTGCGCGACCGCATGCAAGCCGAAGGCCTCACCGATCGCACCCACGTGCCGGAAGACGGCGAATCGGTCACCTTCGAAGCCTCCAGCACACCAGCGCCCCCCAACATCAGCACCGCCCCCATCCCGCGCCACGGCTTCCAAAAGTGGCTGGTCAACCAGGTCGCGAAGGTGATGTGAGCGATTGAGTACCGAGACTGGACAACTTGAATCGGTACTCAATCGTGCAAGTCGAACTCAACCAATAACTCTTCGCCAGCCAGTAGGTCGACTTCGCGTACCTGGGTCTTTCCGTCGGGGGTTTTCATTTCGATGGTGCAAGGCCCTACGGGGATCGTTGCCTTCTCTTCGGTTTTGTCCAGCACCGTGCCGAACGTGACGAATGCCCCGTCTAGGGCAATCGTATACTTGGCCCTGACTGCGGGCCCGGTATAACCAATGCGGACTGTGGCTCCAGGGACCAGCCTGAGTTCCACGTTGTCGAGATGAGTCCCGTTGTCGAGGCTCAACCCCGATCGAATCGCGATGCGCCCATCCTCCGCAGTGGCCACTAACGTCCACTCACCAGCCCCGAGCCCCTTCAATTCGAAACTTCCGTCTGAGCGTGTGGACCTCATGGAGGCACCGGGTCCGGGCCCCAGGCTGTACTTGACCCAAACGCGCTCTCCCTTCACGGGCCTTGAATCCAAGACCACTCCGGAAATCAGGTTTCCCGTTTCCATTTCAATCACAACATTGAGATCTCCAGCCTGGACCGTGAGAGGCTCGGGGGCGGCACCATCCCCTATGCTGTGGCCTCCGAGTACATGGCTGCCAGGCATCAAGGGACCCAACTCAAAACGTCCTTCTTCGTCCAAAGTCTCCATCATGCGCCCACTTCCCTCTTCGGAATACAGATGAACAAGCAGCATGACGTACGGCGTACCATCCGCCTGAATCACCCGTCCTGCGATTTTCAAACCGCGGGGAGCCACTAGATCCACTTGGAGATCACTGACGCCAAGCGGGACCTCGATCCGCGTGGCCACACGGCAATAGTCGTTTTGCACAGCCTTCGAACTGGAGAATGACCGCTCCTTCGCGGCAGGTCCAATGCCTACGATCCCTGGGGCAACATCCTCAAACTCAAAACGGCCATCGGAGTGAGTCCGTGTTTTTGCAAGCAGGCGTTCCGAATCATTTGCGTAGTAGTAGGCCCATGGTTTCTCCTCCAATGAGCCCATTTGTTTGTTGCTTAGCCACATTACAGCGCTGGCTATCGGTTGGTTTTGGTCATCCACGAGGCGGCCATGAATGCGAACGCCCGAACCCATCTTCCACACAACTTCACGCACCTCACCCGGTTCAAGAGTAATCACATCCGGATAAACTTGGGTGACACCTCCAAGGATGTAGGACAGGGTCAACGGCGACCCAGCGGGCACTTCGATCTCCGAAGTGCCTGAGCTGCTCAGGCGTAGAGTCCATCGGGGATCCCTGAAGTGGGTCCCAGCGCCCCAATACAAACCCGCACTGAATGTCCTATTCATGTAACGGGCCTTACTGGAAAGTTGGACTTTCGCGGTACCGAACCAATCCCCGCCTTCCATTCGAACGATCAGCCGAGCGGCCCGGGTCATCGTGATCACCACGGGATCACCCGGGTCAGTGTGCTCGTCATCCGCGCTAAAACCACACACCCCATAACCCTGCAAGTTCGCAACGACGCACACACGCGAGTCGCCCTTGATAAACCTAAAGTCAAAGCGACCATCTGAGTCGGTAACATCTATCTCTTCCCCCTGGGATTGGCCCGGGCCCAAGTCCTGACGATCTAGAAGAGTTAGGCGCACGCCCTCGAGCGGTTTTTTCGTCTCCGAATCCACGATGCGGCCATGGAATAGTGGAACGACTTTCAGCTCCGGTTCGAGGCCCACTCCATCTGCTGATTGAGTTGAGACTTGCGCTTGCTGATCCGCCGCAAGGCTGACGCGCTCCGGCACGACATGCACACTGGGCTCCGCCAATTCGACGCTGGGGCTCTCCTCTATCCCAGTTTCCTGCTGCAACCCATTGAAGAGTTCCTCCTGGTCGCCTGCACTCGGTTTCACCTGCCAGAAAACAAGCAATACCACCCCTAGCAGGACCGCAATAAATAATGAGCGTCGGTTCATGCCCTTATCGTAAGGCACCAGCTCTACAAGTGCGCAAATAAGTCAGGTACAGCGTAGATGCGAACCATCCGATCATTACGTTCCCATTTGGATTCGAGTGATCCTCAGGAATGCGTTCCGAATTCACGGTTGTCGTTTTCATCCTCATCGTTGGCATGACTTGGCTGCTGCTGCCCTTGGGCGATTCCACTGGGGAGGTCCACGCTCCGGAGAGAGCCTCGAAGGTTTCTGCAAACCAGAGTGCGGGGCTACAGGATATAGAGAGGGACGTTGCAGCTTACTGGAGGATGGAGAAGCTAAGGAACAGACAACTTTCACCGGCGAAAGGTGCTGCTCAAACCGTGAATGTCGATCGATTGGCCCCTGGGCTTGTTCTGGACATCACCCCGCACATCGGGGTGCAGAGCCGAGTCGTTCAGATGCCCTAGGCCGTCAATTGCCAAAATTGGGCGTGTCGGGTTATCCTCGGGCATGCGTTCTATTGCCATTGTCTTAATTTTCATTTCACTGGTCGGTTTCGCTTGGTTGTACCTTCCACAGGATCCTGCTGCGAGTGGTGCTCAAGCATCGGATTTGAGGCCTGATGCCTCCGCGGAAGTCGATGCGAGACTTGTTGATTTGGAGCGGGGCGCCACAGAAGAGCTGGAAGGAAGCAAGGCGAAGGAACGCACTAAGCTGGCGGAGGAGGGCTCCGGGCAGAACTTCGATTCTGTGCCGGTGGCCTTAGGCCTCGTTCTGGATGCGGCCACGATGGAACCCATTGAGGGTGCGCAGATCGAATTGGTTCGGCCACTACACAAAGAATTCAGCAGTTTGGACCTGAAGCACTATCTGGACACGACTCCGGTATCCTCATCGAGCTCGGACGCCGAGGGGCGCTTTCGTATGCAAGCTCCCGCGGACGTGCCCTTGGACATGACCGTGCAATTCAAAGATTATGCCACCGCGCACAGGGCTTTCGTTTTCGCAGACGACCCCATCACCGTGCTGCTGCAACCTGGCGCGATCTTCGAAGGTCGCATCACGCGGAAGTCCACGGGCGAACCGTTGGAAGGCGTCAAACTGAGGGGATGGGATAAAACTCGAACCGTCAAGTTGACAGGAACCACCGACATCGGAGGTAACTTCCGCTTCGAAGGAATGGGCGCTGGGGTATTAACGCTTGCGGTCACGCCCACCTTGTGTGCCGCACCCAACTGGTCATCGGTTGAGCTTGTCGTCGGGCAAACGCTCCGCAAGGACTTCATCCTCGAAGATGGTGTTGCTATTTTCGGTGTAGTGATCGACAAGAAAACGGGCCAACCTGTCGCCGGCGCCGTGATTGGTGAGGGTTGGACCTTCAGGCGAAGCACTGTGTCCGATGCGCAAGGGCACTACAGACTCGAAGGCTTCGGTGGCCCGGGCGTGTACGACGTGCACGTGCGCGCGGCGGGTTACGGGAAAGCGCAGAGCATTGCTGGGCCGGTAGAATATGACCTCCCCACCGAGGATACGGAAATCGACTTCGCCCTCGACCCGGCCAACGGAGCGATCGGCCGCGTCACCGATTCCATGGGGAATCCGCTCAAAGGTGTCTACTGCGCTGCGGTGGCATCCCAACGGCTGAAAGGACGCCAGCACACCGACTACGAGAGCTGCCATTCGGATGCGGACGGACGCTTTGCCTTTCACAGCCTCAACCCACAACTTTGGCATCAAGTCTCCCTGCGGGCGTCAGGTTTTGGCGTGCGCACCTACGACTTCCCCTCCGACGAATCGGGCATCGTTGATTTGGGTACTTTTGTATTGCACAAGTCCGGAGCGATCCGCGGCACCCTAGTGAACACGGCGGGCGACCCGATACCCGGCGCAGGAGTCACATTAGATGGAACCAACAGCGATGTTTCCGCACTCAGGAAACGAGCCTTGCGGTCCCACACAACCTCATACACGTCTGAAAGGGATTCGCGAACCGACTCCATGGGCCGCTTCCACTTCGCCGATGTGGCCGGCGGAACCTACGAGATTCGTGCCAGCCTCCCAAGCAATCGCGGAGTCTCTGCCAAGGTCTCTCTAGAGCTAGCCGAGGGTGAAACATCAACCGACACAGTCCTCGTGCTGGAGACAGGAGCTGCGATCTCCGGAAGAGCCTTGGGCCCCGACAATCAACCCCTACTGGGTGCCCATGTCCAGGTATGGCCGGTCTCTTCCAAAAACACTCAATCCGTCAGCGGCAGAACGGGCGCCAACGGGGCATTTCGCATCTCAGGCTTGGAAGAAGGTGAGTATTTCCTACGCTTGGAAACTCGCTTCCTGAACTCCAACAATCCATCCAACCCCTTGGCTTGTTCGGCCCCTATCCGCACAGCAACCGGCGCAACCCAGATCGTCGTCTACGCACTGGCACCGGACACTCTGCGCATCAAATTGGTCAACGCAGAAGGGCAACCCCACCCCAAAGGATATGTGCGCGTCTTTGAACCAGGCACCGAGATCCAAGTCGGTCAGGGTTGGAGCGACGACAACGGTCAATTCACCACCGCCGTGCGACCAGATAGCCAGTTCGACATCAAATGGATACCGTCCATGCGCCCGCGCCGATCAGAGCTCCCCGCAGACCCCACACCCGACATTCTGCTCCTACACGCCGCCCCTGGACAACAAGAACACGTCCTAAGGCATCCGTAGCGCGGGGCCGGGAGCAGCTTGGCTAAGGGGCCTGCTTGCAGAAGCAGGATGCGTGGATCGGTACGTCGGCTAGGGAGAAGGCTTTTTCGTAGCGGACGCGGACCGCGGCGGCTTCGGTTGGGCGGTGGGTGCCCTCGAGGCATTGGGCTAGGCCGAGTAGGGCCCATCCGTTTTCGGGGTAGCGTTTGAGGTTTGCCAGGTAGACGGCTTCGGCTTCTTTGAAGTGGCCTTGCTCGCTGAGCAGGGCGCCGAGGGCGTGGCGGGCGGGCTCCATCCATCCCCAGGGCTCGTCGTAGTTGAGTTTCACGTCGAGCTTGACAGCCTTGCGCAGGAGGTCAAAGGCCGTGTCGTAGTTGCCGCGACGGYATTCGACTTCACCGGCTAGGAAGGCTTCGGCCACGGTTAGGATTTCGCCGACCGGGTTGTTGAAGAGCAATCGGGAGTCGGGGACCGCAGCTTTAGCCTTCAGGAAAAGCCGTTGTTCGGCAGCGGCTTCGGGTACGCGATCCAACGAAGCGAAAGCCAAGCCACGTGCGTAGTGCCAAACCGCGCGCGGGCCGAATTGTTCCACGGGCGGTTCGGGGAATTCCAGGATCTCTTGCCACATGCCGAAGCGCACCATGACGTGCAGCGGGGTGGCGAGGAAAATCTCGACGAAGTCGGGGGCATCCGCCAGCAGGCTGGCCGGGATCTCGCGGGGGATCTGATAGGCCGCCTGTAAGGCGACTTCGCGCTGGCCACTCCACATGGCGGCGTAGGCCACAAAGTGGTAGTTGTGAAGGCGATAGAGGGTGTAGAAATTTTCGCGACCCGCATATTCCACGAAGGCGCGATCCGCGGCCACGGCCTCCTGGTTGATCCGTACGGCATCCTGGTAGCGCCCCGTCCAAATGTAGATGTGGCTAGGCATGTGCACCAGGTGACCGATGCCTGGGGTGAGGCCTTCAAGGCGCTCCGCCGCGGCGCTGGCGGCCCAGACTTCAGGCCCGGCTTCCATGGTGTGAATGTAGAGGTGACAAAGCGCGGGATGCTCGGGCCAGCGCTCGAGGCCTCCCTCCAACACTTGCCGGATCTCCGCAACCTCGGGGGCTGGCTCGCCTTCCGGGCTCCAGAGTTTCCAAGGACGCAACATCATCAGAGCTTCGCCGGTGAGYGCCGTGACATCCGCATCGTCCGGGTACTTCACATGCAGTACTCGCATGGCCTTGGCATAAGCGATGTCCAGGGGGCCGCGCTCCTGCACATGGGCGCTGGGCTGACGCTGAAAGAGCGCAGCGATCAAGTCCTTTTCAACCGGTGTGCAGTTCTCCTGCAACGCAACCGCTTGCGTCAATGCCGCGAAAGAAACCTGGCATGCTCCCTCCGACATTTCCACGTTGTTGTAATTGGGCCCCAAGGCATACGCCTTGCCCCAATAGGCCATGGCGCACAGGGGATCGATTTCAGCAGCACGTTCAAAACAAAGGATGGCCTCTTCATGATTGAAACCAAAGCTGAGCGCCAGCCCGCGATCAAACCAAAGCTGAGCTTCGGGCATCTCCGTCCCGACCGTGCGGTGAACTGACCCGATGTCGTAGTAGGCCGGAACCGAGGTATTGCTTTGAGTGGCAGAGCAACCCACCAGGACAAGCGCGAGGGCGAATAAGTGAAATCGTGTTTTCATGGTATCGAAGCGTGGCAGGGCATTTGGCAGCGCCTCGAATAATAAGCTTTCCCCGATTTCCTTGTTCTACCTAGATCCACGCCAACTTGGGTAGCTGGGCCTGCACCTGAATGAGCGGAGCTTGCCTCCGGTTCGACCGACCATGTCGGGGGCTTTGCTTCAGTTGATTAGGCGTGCGGTGATTTCGGAGCAACCGCAGGATTCGCCGTAGCGCAGCAAGCCGCCGTGGAAAGGGCAAGTTTGGGATGAGGAGGACAGTCATTGGCTCCTGGGCAACCCCAGCACACCTCCACAGGACGTAAAAATGGCCGCAGGTTGCGCTAATTCAAAATAGAACTTTAGATTAGCCCCAAAAAGGTAGACCATAGAAGCATGATCCAGCGCGACCTAGCCCCCAAACTATTGGCGGCTGCGGAGCTATTCCCCGCAGTCACCCTGACAGGGCCCCGGCAGAGCGGCAAATCAACACTCTGCCGGGGGCTGTTCCCAAACCATCCGTATGTGAACCTCGAAGCCCCGGACGAACGTGGCTTTGCCCTGTCAGATCCGCGGGGTTTCCTGGCTCAATTCCCGGACGGTGCTGTCATTGACGAGGTCCAGCGCGCCCCGGAGATCACCTCCTACCTGCAGGAAATCATCGACCGCGACCCCCGTCCAGGGCGTTGGATTCTCACAGGATCACAAAACTTTGCCCTCCACGAATCGGTCAGTCAGTCACTGGCCGGGCGGACCGCGATCCTGCACTTGCTTCCCCTGTGCTGGAATGAGCTGACGCGCTTCGACAATCCCCCTAAAACACTGGATGAAGCTATTTTGTCAGGTGGCTATCCCCGCATCTTCGATAAAGGCCTCAAGCCCGCGGATTGGCTGTCTTCCTACGTGGCCACTTACGTGGAGCGAGATGTTCGCAGCCTGAGCAACATTGGGGACCTACAAGCATTCCAACGCTTCATCGAACTGTGCGCAGGTAGAACAGGTCAGCTGCTGAACTACTCCTCTCTCGCTAACGATTGCGGCGTCACCCAACCGACCGCCAAATTCTGGATCGGCCTGCTCGAGGCTAGCTTCATTGCTTTTCGCTTGCGCCCCTTCCACACAAACCTGCGCAAACGACTCACTAAAATGCCCAAGCTGCATTTCTACGATTCCGGTCTCGCCTGTTGGTTACTGAACATTCAGACAACCGAACAACTACGCTCTCATCCTCTCCGGGGTTTGCTCTTCGAGAGCTGGGTCGCCTCCGAGATTCTCAAACATCGCACAAACCTCGGCGAGCGACCCAACTTATCCTTCTACCGCACAAGATCAGGACTGGAATCCGACCTACTGCTCGAGCGTCCAAAAGGTATCACACTCATTGAAGTGAAAGCCTCGCAAACCCCTTCGCAGAGCATGTTCAAGGCTATTGGACTAGTCGCCGAGCACCTTGAGCATGAACCTGGAATCCTCGATTCCATGGTGGTGTACGGAGGCGACAAGGAACAGAAACGCACCGCTGGCCAGATCATTCCCTGGTCAAAAGTCTGCAAGCAAACTTGGACATCCGAGTAACGGGAGTGTCGAGACCGGACGACTTGACTCGATTTTAGGGGCCAGTGGCTTTGCAGGATGCA
>JAESRM010000033.1 GCA_016764635.1 Planctomycetota bacterium | reverse complement strand
TGGGCGCTGCTCTCATCGGGCAAGAAGACCAGGTGATTGGGGCTGATGCGCCCCTGGCCTGACGATTCGGGCACGTGGTAATGCTTGCTCGTCGAACATCCCACAAAGCGATAGATCAGCTCCCTCGAACAATAGCCGCAGTGGGCGCGCAGCGGGGAGCGACTTTGAAGCGTAAACATGGGCCGCACGTGGCGCGGCTCCGTTCGGGAGATACAAGAGGGATTGGGACACGGGTTTTCCCCCTCAGCCACGGGCCAAGCTTGGTACCCAGCATTCTCTTCCGGCTTGCCCAGGTCGATCTCCCCTAGCAAAGAAGCGAGCAAGGCCATGCGAATCGGCACCCCGCGGGCGGCCTGCTTGAAGTAGATGCTGCGCGGATCGTTGTCGATCTCCTCGGAAATCTCATCCCGGCGCGGAAGGGGGTGCATGACCACCGCATCGCGCAAGGAATCCGCGGCCATCGAACTCTTCTGCAAGCGCATGTACTTGCCAGCCCCGCTGTCCTGCTCGCCGAAGCGTTCCGTTTGGGGGCGCGTCATGTAAACGGCGTCCACACTTTCCACCTCCCACTCACTCAGGTCGGTGAACAAAGATAGCTGGTGGGGTTTTTGCGGGGTGAGGTACACCGCGTCGCTCTCGCTGGCCAAGTCTCCCAAGCGGCGCACATCGGCGCGTATCGGAGCGACACCAAACTCTTCTTGCAAGCGCTGCACCACGTACTTGGGCAATTCAAAGCCCGGCTGGGGTACGCAGATGATGTTGGCGCCGAAGCGGGCCAGGGCATAAACGAAAGAGTGCACGGTACGGCTGTATTTCAAGTCGCCCGCAAGCACCACTTCCAATCCCTCGATGTGCCCGCGCTCCACGTGCAGGTTGTACAGGTCGCACAGGGTCTGCGTGGGGTGCTCGTGGGCACCGTCTCCGGCATTGATCACGGGTACCGGCGAGTATTGGGCAGCCAAGCGCGCAGCGCCTTCGCTGGAGTGACGCAAGACGATCACGTCCGCGTAACCGCCACCGACCACGCGAATCGTGTCGGCCAGGGACTCGCCCTTGGCGGAGCTCGACGAGCGCATGTCTGCTGCGGTCAGCACGCCCCCACCCAAGCGCAGCATGGCGGACTCAAAAGAGAGCCGCGTTCGCGTGGAGGGTTCGAAGAACAGACTCGCCGCGATCATGCCACGGCAGGTGTCTGAAAACTCTCGAGGAGCCGCCGCAAAACGGTCAGCGTGTTCGAAAAGGGCTTGGATCTCTCCCATGGAGAGATCATCAATCGAAACCAAATGGCGCGGAGCTTGCATCACGAATTTGTTCGGGAGAGGCGACCAGGGACGCTTGAGATTACGCTCCCCGGGCGGCCAGCGATACGGGCGCGATACTTTTCCTTTTTGGGACCGGCTGCCGAACCGAGGCCTGCCCTATAGGGCCGCGCCTGGCAGGCCGCCCCAAGAACAGCGGTTTCCCGACGGGTCGTCACAATTCAGCTGGCAAGGCGCTCAGGTTCCCTGCATAGTCGCTCTATTCGAGGCCATCCATTCCAGGATAGCGGTGACAACGCAGCCAGCTGGATTGTGAGGGCTCGGCGGGGAATCGCTGTTTTTCAACGGCCTGCTAGGATCTGCCTGGCTTGCTCAAGGTCGGGAGCTGCCTGGGCCTTGTCCAGCAGTTCGCGCTGGCCGGACGTGCATGGGGCAGCCCACTCGAGCCGCCACCCGAGCCCCCCACCTAGGATCTCGCCCAGGCGCTGGCCCACTTGCTCCGCAGCCGCCAGGGGCCCGTGCAGGGCGTCGATCGCGTGGCTGGGCGCGCCCTCCCGATCCCCATGGGTGAGCAAAATGTGGGTGCCCACGGGCGCCTCGCCCCCATCGCCGAAGGGCCTCAGGTAGAAGATCACCTGCGCGCTGTCCGCCAGACGCCGGCCCAACATTTGGCCACGGCCTTCCAAACTCGATTCCTCCACGGAGCGCAGCCCCGCGGTATCCACCAGTTCTACGGGCCAGCCCGCCAGGCAGGTGGCTTCCAATACGGGGTCCCGGGTGGTGCCGGCCTGCTCGCTGGTGACCACGCGCTCAAAGCCGATCAGAGCGTTGAACAGGGTCGATTTGCCCGCGTTGGGCGGACCTTGCAARGCGATRCGCGTGGGSTCGAGCCAGCGGCGTGCGCTTTGACCACGGTCTCGCAGGACCTGCAAGGCGGCCTTGAATTCCCCGTCGGGCAGATCGACCAAGCGGTGCAGCTCAGCGCTCAAGAGCCCCTCGGATTGGGCCAGGGCGATGCGCGCCCCACACTCGCTCGGAGCCTCGGACATGGCCTGCCAGCAGGCCTCCTGCAAGCTCAATTGGGACCCGCAGACCTCTTTGGCATCTGGGTCAAGGATCTCCAGGATCTCACGGACCAGGGGCACGCTGCCGTGCACGTGCAGCTCGATGCGGCCCGCTTCGCGCGCGCAGCACAGGGCTTCGTCCAGGCGCTCCCCGGCCGCATGCAAATGTACGAGTGAAAAGGTACCGGGCGCGGGGGCCTCGATTCCGACGCGGGCCAAGGCCGGCGCCAGGTCGGAGCCACGCAATTCGATCACAGCCACACCTGCGGGGCCGTTGGGCGTGAGCAAGGAGATGCGCAGGTCTGRAGTCGAAGTCATGCCCGCGAATCCCCTGCCGCCAACCACAGGCCGAATGGGACCAGGCTGGGTTCGTGCACGAGGTTCCAACCACGCTTGGACAAGACGCGCTCCAAGTAATCGCTAGCGCCACCCGTCAAGACGACGGTCGGGTCCTCCAGCTGGGCTTCGAGGACCAAGCGCTCCACCAGGTGCAAAGCAGCGCCTTCAAAACCCACCACCACCCCCGAGGCCAGGGCCTCTGAAGTCTCCTGGCCCAGTGCTTTCACGTGGGGCTCGGGCTGAACCTTGGATAGTTTCGCGCCGCCCTCCCCTAGCGCGCTTGCGAGCATTTCGGGACCCGGAGCGATGGCTCCACCGAGGAACGCCCCCCCGCTTCCAGCCGCATCGGGAACCACCACATCCACGGTCAGGGCGGTGCCTGCATCGACCACGATCACCGACTTCTGCCCGGCCCATTCGAAGGCCGCGCGCGCGGCGTACAAGCGATCCATACCAGCGGTTTCGGGATGCCGAATTCGAAGTTCCAAGCCAGCATCCGGATTGACTTGCACGCTGGACATTCCCTCCCTCTGAAACCCGACCAGCAGGCTGTCGCACACCCTTGAACCGGCCACGGATGAAAGCAGGATGCGGCTGGGCTGAATCTTTCGAGCCTCGAGCTCGCGCCACAGGGGCCACCAAGTACTGGGTTGCGTTGACCCCTTGTGAGCCCAAGAAAGCAACGGATCGAGCCCTTCACTAACGGGCCGTGGCCCTGTTCCCAGGGCCACTTTGATTGAGCTATTGCCTAAATCGCACAACAGGCAAAAGTCCGAGCTCTGATCGCTCTGCATGGTCTCTTTTACCGATCCGGAGTGCGGTAGATCATGGTTTGCGTGCGACCCAAGCGCTCCACCACGACTTCCCAAACGGTGTAGTTGTCCTGGTTGGCCTTGGCCCACTGCATGGCTTCCTGCTGGGAGTTGACCGGGTGTCCGTTGACGCTGATGATCACGTCGCGGGTCTGCAAACCGTGACGGGCCGCGATGGAGCCGGCGCGCACGCTCTTGACCTCGATGCCATCGGGGTTGCCTTTCTTGTCACGACGGGTCTGGGTGCGCACGTCGTTGGTCAGGATCTTCTGGTAGTTTTCGCCAAACTCCTTGGCGTCGTTCACGCCCACCTGGTAGGCGTTCTTGGAGAGCTTGATCGTGTCCAAGGGCCGGGTGTCGTTGTTGACCTTCGGGTCGATAAGGTCTGCCCATTTCTGCACAAGAGCCTCGCCGCCCGCGGGGATCACGTAGATCAAACCGCTATCGAGCACGCCGGGAAAGAAGATCTCGTTGTCGCGGTCTTCCTCGGAGAAGCTGAACTCCACCGACTCGGCGGTGATGCCCACCACCGCRATKCCGTTGTGMGGACTCGGYAGCACGTCGGSCWCGCGCAGCTCAACGGTGCCTTCGGAAGCGAGCGTTCCCAAGTAGCGAACCAGGACCCGGCTGCCGCCAGCGTCGTCCGTGTCCACTTGGAAGTAGATGACCTCTAGGATGTCTTCGATCTTGACCTGGGGGGCTTCGACGATCACATCAGGACCCTTAGGGGGGGCGATGAAGACCTCTTCCTTGCCCGTCCAGTTGTAGTCCACGAAGTTCGGAACCACCGACCCCGAGTAATCCATCTTCCACCCGTGGTTGATCTTCACCACCTTCCCCACGTTCAAGGCTTCTTTAGCCCGGGCGTTGCCCTCGGTGTCCGACTCGGAATAAGGCTTAGCCGTTTCCAGGTATTGGATGTTCTGGTACCCGTAGGCACCCAAGCATCCGGTGAGGGCCAAAGACGCGGTCCAGGCAAATACATTGATAGATGAGACACTCATAAGCTTGATGGCATCCTAACGGTTCCAGGGGCATGCGGCGAGCGCGGAGGTGCCGGAGAGACGTCAGGAAAGGCCTTCGGGGGCTCCAGAAGACCATTTCTAGGTCCAATTACGCCCCGCAGGGGAAAACCTTCCCGCCTGCGGGGCGTAATTGGCGCCCTGACCGAATTCGGCCAGGCCTTATTTGAGCCCCTTGGGGAAGTCGTCGTGGTTGCGTTTGGGCTTGCTCAGGGTAGGGCCGCCGGGGGTCGGCTGAATCTGGACCGGAGCCGCACGGGGTGCCACATCTTTGCCACGCTCGTTGCCACCCGAAATTCCGCGCAAAGCCAGCAGCAGCTCCTCGGGCTTGTCGGAGGTTTCCAGGGCGTCGTCCAATTCCACGATGCCGTGCTGCACCATGTGAAGCAGGCACTGGTTGAAAGAGATCAAGCCCTTCTCCGTGCCCGATTCGATGACGCGCGCCAGCTCGGAGGTCTTGCCCTCAGCGATCAGTTCCTTCACGTGGGGCGTGGGCACCATCAACTCGAAGGCGGGCCGTAGGGCGCCGGACTTGTCCTGGATCAGGCGCTGGCTGAGCACGCCGCCCAGGGTGTCCGCCATGCGTTGGCGGATTTGAATGTGACGCTCGGCCGGGAAGAAGCCCAACAGGCGCTCGATGGTCTGGGCCGCGTTCACGGTGTGCATGGTGCACAGSACCATGTGTCCGGTCTCSGTGGCTTCCAGGGCGGCGATGATGGTTTCCGCATCGCGCGCTTCGCCGATCAGGATCACGTCCGGGCTTTGGCGCAGGGCGTGCTTGAGGCCTTCGCTAAAGGACGATGTGTCCGTGCCCACTTCACGCTGGCTGATCACGCAGCGGTCCTCCTTGAAGATCAGCTCCACGGGATCCTCCAAGGTGATGATGTGGCGCTCCGCGTTGCGGTTGATGTGCTGGATCATGCCCGCCAGGGTGGTCGACTTGCCCGAACCCGCCACGCCGGTCACAAAGAACAAGCCACGTTTGCGCAGGGCCAAGGCCTCCAACTCACGCTGGGGCAAATGCAAGCTACCCAGCTCGGGAGCATTTTCGTTGATGCGCCGAATGACGATGGCTGGCTCCCCCATCTGCTTGTAGGCGTTGATGCGAAAACGGCCGAGACCATCCAATTGCAAACCCGCGTCGGCCGACCCCGTGTCGCGCCAAGTCTGCATGCGCTTCTCGCCCAGGATACCCGTCAGGATTTCCTGCATGGGGCCCGGGGCAGGGACCTGGCCAGGAAGGAAAGTGATGCGACCGTTGACGCGCAGGGAAGGTTTTCCGCCGGAGCGCAGGATCAGGTCCGAGGCGCCGGACTTCACCATCACCGCCAACCAGGATTCGATCTGGTGGCGCGGGGACATGCCCGAATGGTTGGCCTGCGTGTGAGCTTGAGCCATGGCCGCCAGGCCCGGGTCCACGGGGGCGGGATTCAAGACCTGCGCGGCGGTGGACTCGGCGTTGGAGATCAAGGACTCCACGGAGTCCAAGTCCAGGACGCCGTTTCCAGACTCGGACAAGAGCTCATCCGCCAAGCTGGGCTTCACATCGGCAAAGCTGAATTCATCTTCGGAAATATTAACGGGGCCCTTTTGATCGGACTCTTTCTTCGCGGGGTCTTGATGCATGAACGTTATACCTGGAGAGGAACCGCAAAACGGGGTTCCCTCCCGGCACAACATCGACCCGTAGGCCCCAGTGACTTGACTCCCAGGGCTGCTAAAATGAACCAATATGAGAGTAGCGAGCCGGGCTCGCTACTCTTATTCCGCGTCGACGAGTTCCAGGGCGCGGCCCAGGACCTCTTTCAGCCCCAAACCCAACACACTGGAAATAGGCAGGAGTTCCTGGCCTTCGGCTTCCACGGCTGCTTTCAGCACCTGAAGTCGCTCTTCGGACTCTTCCTCTTCGAAGTGCTTGGTGGCGACCACAACACGTCGACGGGCGTGCAAGTCGGGCGAAGCGTTCAGCAACTCATTTTCAAGGGCGCGCCAGGCGTCGACCGGATCGCGCTCCGCCATGCTGGAGATATCCACCAGGTGCAAGAGCACCTTGCAGCGCTCCACGTGCTTGAGGAAGCGATAACCCAGGCCGTGGCCTTCGGAAGCGCCTTCGATCAGACCCGGCAAGTCCGCGATCACAAGGGTGCGGTAGTCGGGCAGGGCTGCGATGCCCACCTGGGGCACCAATGTCGTGAACGGATAGTCGGCGATCTTGGGCTTGGCCTCGGTGACGCGCGACAGAAAGGTGGACTTGCCTGCGTTCGGGAAGCCCAACAAACCGACCTGTGCGAAGAGTTTCAGCTCGAGCTTGATACGACGCTCCTCGCCCACAATGCCCTTGGTGGCCTTGCGCGGCACCTGGATGACAGCACTTGCGAAGCGCGGGTTGCCCCGGCCTCCTCGCCCACCCTTGGCGACCACCAGCTCCATGCCGTTCTCGGACAGGTCGCGCAAAAGATTGCCATGCTGGCTCTCGAAAATCTGCGTGCCCACGGGCACTTCGAGGTAGATGTCCTTGCCACACGCCCCGGTACGCTTGCGCGGACCTCCAGGGCCTCCGCCCTTGGCCGCATAACGGAATTGGCGCCCGATTCTCAAGAGGGAAGTGATTTGGTCGTTGGCGACCAGGATCACATCGCCGCCCGCACCACCGTCGCCGCCRTCAGGGCCACCATGGTTCACGTATTTCTCTCTCCGGAAGGAGATCAGGCCGTCGCCGCCTTTGCCGGCGATGACTTCKATTTTGGCTTCGTCGCGAAACATGGAATCAGTTGCGTAGGGAGTRTTGGAGCAGAGAAGTGCCGTGGCCCGAAATCTGCGCCGCAGCTCAGATAGCGGGCCACGGCACTGCGTGATCCAAGAATTGGATTAGGAGTGTTTTACTCCGCCGCGGGGTCCACGTGAACGCGGCGCCCGGTTTGGAAACGAACAGTTCCTTCGATGAGCGAGAACAAGGTGTAGTCCTTGCCAATGCCCACGTTCTTGCCTTGCTTGAACTTGGTACCGCACTGGCGAACCAGGATGGTGCCTGCGGTGACGGACTCGCCGCCGTAGCGCTTCACGCCGCGGAACTGGGGGTTGGAATCACGACCGTTCCGGGTGGAACCTTGACCTTTCTTATGTGCCATAGCTGTTGACCTCTGTGGTGTTAGGGATAGACCTGGAACTAGGCGGAGATGTCCGTGATACGAACTTTGGTGAAGGACTGGCGGTGGCCGGTCTTACGACGAACGTTCTTACGACGCTTAAAGCGGAAGATCACGAGCTTCTTGCCGCGGGTGGTGCCGAGCACTTCACCTTTGACGGAGGCGCCAGCAACCAGGGGCTTGCCCACTTGGATCTTGCCATCGGCAGCGATCAAGAGGATGTTGTCGAAGAGGACTTCGCTACCGGGAGCGGCGTCCATGAGGTCGCAGGTGATCTCATCGCCAACGCGGACGGTGATCTGCTGATTTCTATCGGATACGATTGCGTACAAGGGAGTTTTTCCTTGTTGTCCTGCGGTGGGTAACCTCCCGCAGGCGCCTTAAGGCGTGGTCAATACGGTTTGTAAGGGGCGCAAGCATACAGGCCCCCACCCCGGCTGCAACCCCCCACGGACCGCCAATCCCAGAAAATGCCTGGGGAATTTGCGGGATTACGGAGCCAAACGAAAAAATCCCACCCCCCAGCGAGCCGGAGAGTGGGATTTGTGGGTTCGAGACCTACCGAATTAGCGCTTGCGGCGCCCGCCGGGGCGCACTTCGCGACCGTCGACGCGCAGGTAGCGCAGCACGCTGTCCTCGGCCTGGTCCGGTACGGAGGTGAACTGGATTTCCCGCTCGAAACGGTGCTCCAGGGCCCGGATGTAGTCTTCCAGGTGATCCTTGAGGTAGGTGACCACCTCAGGATGGGCGCGCACTTCGACGCGGCTGAAGCCTTTCTGGGTCAGGGCGGAGCCCAAACGACGCAGGATGGCCTGGGCCCGTGACTGCACGGTACGGATACGACCTGTGCCCCTACAGCGCGGGCAGGCTTGGAAGACCTTCTTATGGGTGCCGGGGCCTAGGCGCTGACGGGTCAGCTCCAACAGTCCAAACTGCCCAATCCGGCCGATCTTGCTGCGGGCCCGGTCCTTGACCAGCTCCGCGCGCAGGGCGCGCTCCACGGCCCGGTTGCTGGAGGACTTCATCATATCGATGAAGTCACAGACGATGATGCCTCCCAGATCTCGCAAGCGGATCTGCAGGGCGATCTCGGGCACGGCTTCCAGGTTGGTCTTGAGCGCCACCTCCTCGAAGTCGAATGAGTTGGTACGCGTGCGACCGGAGTTCACGTCGATGGCCACCAGGGCTTCGGCCTGGTCCAGCACGATGGAACCGCCCGAGGGCAGGTCCACGCTGCGGTTGAAAATCTGCTCGAAGTCCTGCTCGATACCGAAGTCGTGGAAGATCGGGCGATCGCCCTCATAGCGCTTGATGCGCACCACGTGCTCGGGCATGAGCCTCTCGGCGAACTCAACCATGCTCTCGTGTACCGCAAAGTCATCGACGATGACCTCTTTGGTTTCTTTGTTGAACAGGTCGCGCAGGGTGCGCGTGGCCACGTCGGACTCCTGGTAGAGCGGGGTCGGGCCACGCCCTTGGCGCAGCTTGTCCTCGAAGGTCTTCCACACGCCCAGGAGGTAATCCAGGTCGCGCTTGAGGTCCTTCTTGAGCTTGCCCACACCGGCGGTGCGCACGATCACGCCCATTTCCTCGGGTGCATTCAACTGGGTCAGAATGCGCTTGAGTCGGCGACGTTCATTGTCGTCGGGGATCTTGCGGCTCACTCCGGTGCGCGCCATGGAAGGCATCAGCACCAGATAACGGCCGGGGATCGATATGTACGTGGTCAGGGTAGGACCCTTGTCGCCGATGGCGTCCTTGGTGATTTGCACCACCACTTGGTCCCCCACCTTGAGAAGGTCAGAGATCGGTAGGCGTTGACGGGTGCGCCAACCGTTGCCACGGTCACGCTTGCCACCCTTCTTGGAAGCCTTGGCTTTGGAGTCCTTCTTGGCATCCTCGTCGTGATCGTGATCTTCATCATCCACGTCGGGGTGTCCGTCCTCGTCCTCCATGCGCGTGGTGAGCAGTTTCTCCAGGGTGAAACCATCCTCCCCGTAGACCGGCAGCACGTCGGACGTGTGCAGGAAGCCGTTGCGGCCCTGACCGAAGTCCACGAAGGCCGCGCCGATGGCGGGCTCCAGGTTGACCACTTTGCCGCGGTAGATATCGTTGACCAGGTTCTTCTGGCTCTCCGCCGTCATCAGGAGGTCTTCGATGCGGTTGTCGGCGCCGAGCACGACCACGCGACGCTCCTCAGGATCCGCGGAGTTCACCAGGATCACTTTAGTGCGTAAAGCTTCGGCCTCGGCTTCGAGTTCCTCATCGGTCTTGCCTGTGACGGACTTACGGGAACGCTTGCGCGTGGCCTTCTTGCGGGGCTGGGCGTCGCGATCGCCGCGATCGTCGCGGTCATCGCGATCGTCACGGTCATCGCGATCGTAATCATCGTCCTCGTCGGAACGGGAACGACGGGTGCGGGTGGCCTTTTTCTTGGTGGCTTTCTTCCGGGAAGAGACCTTCTTAGAGCGCGACCGGCGGGCCGGAGCGCGGCCTTCGTCCTCGTCCTCGTGGCGATCCCGATCGCGATCATCTTCGTCGTCCCGGGAGGTCGACGCACTTCGGCGGGTACGGGTCTTGGAGGCTCT
>JAESRM010000133.1 GCA_016764635.1 Planctomycetota bacterium | reverse complement strand
CCCTGTGCGGGAGGTTTGGAGAAACTATACGGATGTACGGAGCCACGAATTCCCCCTCCACCTACGCAAGAACGGGCACTCCCGGCTGCGCCGGAAGTGCCCGCTCTTGCAGGTGGATGGATAATCCGCGGCACCCTCCATCCTCCACGCGCGGAGTCCGCACCGCAAACCACCAAGGCTGCCGGGGGAAAAGAGCCAACCAGCGGACCGTCCCATTTGTCTGCACCGTCGATGGCATCGTGGCGATCTGGTATTTGCGAACCAATCGATGGGAGCAAGGCGTGGAAGCCCAATCCGACCGGGCTCCGTGGTACCTACCCAAAATGACGCCCAGTTGAGATGGCATGCTCGATGCCCTCCGAATCGAGATCACGTCCCGAAGACCTTTGGCGAGACCGCTTCCAAACCGCACCCTCGCAGAAACACAAAAGACCCTGCTGAAGCTCGAAATGGCCACTTAGCACCGCGAAACCCTAGACTAGCCCGGATGTTTCATGAAGACGCACTCCAGACACAGCAACTCGTTCCCTGGCAGGGCTTTGTGGGTTTTGACCCCACAGGCGATCCTTACGGATCGTCGAGGAGGGCAAAATCCGGAAAGTGCTGTCAGGGGACGAGAGGGGCCCAAAGGGACCCGTTTGCGAAGTCTGGGGTGCGTCTTCATGAAACATCCGGGCTAGTACCCGATTCTCACGCTTTCGAAGCGCACGGGCTGCTCCGAATCGGTGGTCAACACGACCTGCACCCGGTCGCCTTTCACTTTTATCTGAGCATGGATACGCGCGGCATCCGCGCCTTGCACGCTGGCCTCCTGCCAGCTGCTGCCTTCTTTTAAATTGAAGTGAAACTCCATCTCTTGGGCGGAGGTCATGACAACCTCGATCGCTCCTTCCCCATTGAAATAGGCTGYGGATCGCAATCCTGTGAAGAGATGTGCGGGTAAGACATAACCCGATTCCACCGGACGCATGCCCACCTTTGCGCTAAAGCGGTGGAAGAACATGAGGGCATTGCCTCCCGTGCCAGCACCGCTGGGATCCGCCTTGATCGAAACCGGCGAGTACATCTCCAGCGCTTTTGCGGACCGACCCAGCTCGTTTCCCACCCGAAAACAAGGCCCAATGCCCGTGTGAAAAATGATGATATCGGGCTCTTGATCAAGAATATATTCGGCACTGCCCAACTCATGGCCCAGTGCTCCCTCCCCAAAGTCTTCCGGTTTGTGACGCGGCAGGTAGTGATCGTTGAGGCCCAACATGTCCAAGCTAGGCAGCTCCGACCAATAGGGAATACAGCCGGCCGCGGTGACGGCCACCAAGGGTTGCTTCTCCCAAAATGCTTGCTTGAGCCACAAGCCTACCTCGCGCCCACCCCACTCCCAGCGCTCCTCAACCGCCGCCTTRTTTTKSTCGAGTTTGAACTGCCCAAGCCCCATGGGAACGAAGAGCAAYAGCAACGCCGCCGCCACCGTGCGCCCCACCCAGACGTTGCGAACCTCGAGCTGCATGCCCTTCAAACCCCATTTCAAACCGAACGCCAGCAAAACCACGTTCACTACGAAGTGTCGATGCCCTGGAAAAATATCCCCGCCGATCGCTGCTAGGTATCCATTCCAAAGCACCAACGCGCCCCCCAAATACAAGGCGTGTAAGCGGTAGCCCTTGCGCGCCGACATGCTCACAATCAAGGTCAGAGCCACGAAGGCCAGGAGCCCCAGGGATAAAAAACCCGCCTGCACATATTCCCATCCCCCCTGCAAGCGGTGCATGGAGGGAGCGATCTTTACGCGCGCCGTGTTGGGCACGTAATCGCCGTAATAGACCAGCCGAAAGGCCAACTGCCCGCCGTACAACACAAGCGGCCCCAACAGCAACCAAACCACGGATATCCACCCATGGCGACTCCCCTCACGACGGGAATAAAGCCACAGGGGCAAGACCGCCGCAACCACAAAAATGGGTCCATCCGGCCGTGTGATACAAAGCAGGCCTAGCACGAGAGATAGCCAACCAAGGGTTCTGCTGCCACGCGCCTCCCCTTCCAAGATCCGGAAAAGCAGCGCCACAGAAAGAGCCAAGAGGCCGCCAGCCAACGCTTGCTCTAGGCCGCCAATGGCCCAGATGGCCATGGGCGCGCTGACCGCGACAAAGCCCATGCCCACCCAAGATCCTAAGTTGTCGCTCCATGCGGAACTCGCTCCACGGGGTCGCAAGCTGAACAACACAAGCAAGGTGCAGAGAACTCCGAGCACCCGCGCAGTCACGATCAAATCCGCACCTAACGCATGGGGTAAGGCTATCAACAAGACCCAAAGCAGATTGGAGTAACCTTCCACCGGAATACCCGCAGTCCACGTCAAACCATTCCCCTCCACCAAACGTTGTGAATAGCGCATGGAAATCAACGCATCATCCGACAAGAAAGGCAGGTAATACCAAGCATGCAAAATCAGCAAGCTCACGAAGAAAGAAGTGGCGAAGAAACGCCTAGAAGTTGAGGACATGACTCGTATGGACGAGGGGGTGATCGAATCGGCGATTCCGATAGTGCGATCTAAAACATGGTTTGGAATTTTCACGTCCCGGCGACTGATCAAAAGCAGAGGAACCTAGAGCACGGACTGAGTGCATCACTCGCGTGCGACCCAGTGTACCCGGAATCCGGCATGGGCCTTCAAATACAATCCACTTTGCCTGGGATGGCGTGCCGAGCTCTCTAGGGTGACTGCGGCTCTCATCCAGGGGCATGCTCTTGGCACACATCCTATGGGCCCCGGCGAAAAACGCTAGCTGGGTCGCGACCCGCCGGAACGAAAGAAGAGGCCCAGGTCCAATCCGAACGATGCGCGCGGGGCGGCTGCCAAGCGTTGCTCCGCTTGGGTGCCGAGGATGGCCGAAAGCACACGCCTAGCTTCCTCCGTGCTTTGGAATTGCATGCGGGTGGGCACGGTCGTAACCTGGGTAAATCCATGCTCAAAAATGAGTGGTGCAGCCTCCCCATGCCCCTCTTCGTCCAGCAGGTTGCGCAGGGCCTGGAAGTCCCCGCTTGCCGCGTTTTCGACCAACCAAATACCCGGCGTTTTCCCCGTGGGATAATCGCTATTGGACGCGTATTTGAGCACACGGTCACACTCGGCCAGGACTTGCTCGCGCATCGCGGGCCGCAGGTCCAACAGCACCCAACTCATGACCACGCGGTCGAAAGAATCCGCTGCAAAAGGCAAGCGTTCACCGCGCGCGCGCAATACGTGCGCGGGAGTCAAATCCCCCGCCTGGGCCAACATTTCAGGACTCGGTTCCACGGCCACATACTCTTCGGCCAAGCCTGCGATGTGGCGCGTCAGCCAGCCGGTGCCGCAACCGATTTCGAGTACGCGTTGTCCAGCCAAGCCGGCTCGCTTGGCCAGGGCGTGGGCGGCCAGACCTTCCGCATCCTCCGCTCGCTCGAACAGGCGGAACAGCTCGGGTTGCGAGCGGTACACCTGGTTCCAACGTTCGAGTTGGCGGGTCTCTTGGGCCCGCTCGGAGAAATTCCGTTCCATGCTGCCAACGGTAACCCGGCGCCTTGCCCCCCAAGCCATCAAAAGGCCCAGGCGCGGCCCAAAACGAGGCTTTGGGACTCAACCGCATGCAAACCCATTAGCCCTTGCCAAGTTCTATGGTCCCCGAGGTCGATAAAAAGCCCGCCACCATGGACTGCCATCTGACCGACGACCTGACCTCCGCCTGCCCCGGCTGTGGAACCCAAAACCGGGGGAGCGCACTCGTTTGCAACCTGTGTAGCCAAGTCCTGCGCAAGGCCAGACCGAATCTGCGCCCGGGCTCAGCCGCGGATTTGCTCACGCCCCATGCCGGCGCCGGCCAGGACTACGCCCAAACCCCATTGCCTCCATCCAGCCGCTTCGAGCCGCAGGGTGCGCACGCACAACAAGCCTACATGTTCCTGGGCCTAGGTTTGCTGCTGGCTCCGGTCTTCGCTTTCGTCCCGTACCTCGGTTTCTTCAACTGGTTCCTGGGCGCGCTTATCCACGAGAGTGGACACTGCCTTTTTGCCTGGGCCATGGGACAACCCGCRTTCCCCGCCATCAGCCTWTCAGGSCATGCCATGGCCGTGCATCAGGAACAGGTGACCCTCTTAGCCCTTGCGGTTTGCGGCGGACTTGGCGTGGCCGCTTGGAATCTACGCGCGCACCGCACCCTGGCCATGTTTTTGACAGCAGCCGCCGTGCTGCAACCGATCTTTGCCTTTACCTCCGCCAAGGAGATCCTGTTCTTGCTGGGCGGACATTTGGGCGAACTCGGTTTCGCCACGGTCTGCATCTGGAGAACTCTCAGCGGCGGCTTCACCCAAAACAACTTGGAACGCGCGCTGTACGCCATCCTGGGTTGGTATTTGATCGGGAGCCATGCGGTCCTTTGCGCGGGGTTGCTCTTCAGTCAAGCCGCAAGGGTCGAATATGCCGGCAATGGTTCATTCGGCTTGACCAACGACTACCTGCGACTCGCCAACGATGTCCTGGGAACTTCCCTGCCGACCGTGGCCTTCGGCATGCTCATACTCTCGTTGGTGCCCTTGCCAGCCGCCTGGTTCCTGTGGCGCCGATCCGGCTAAAGGCCAAGAACAATGCCCCCCGCGACGATTACCGGGGGGAGCGTAGAATCTAAAATTCACTTGCTGATGTTTTCAGCCAGGATCTCGAAACTGTGGCCGATGCCGAAGGCTTCCAGGGGACCGAAGTCGCCGCCGGATTGTCGGGTACGTCTGAAACTGACGCGGTACACGCGGTAGCGGCCATCGGGCAGTTTGGCGAGCAAGGTACCGCCCACATAGCGATAGGTGCCCACGACCCAGTGGTCTCCGCGCCAACGAGCTTCGGTGCGCAGATCCCAATCGGAGTGCACGGCCACCCGCTCCACCTTTTTGTCCTTGGTGTAAGCTTCGAAGACACTTTGCATGGTGCCTTCGACCTGGTTCCACTGCCCGCCTTTGRAGGAGGTCGAGGGGAAGCGGGCGCTGCCGAGCTTGAGCTGGCGCGCGTCGGCCTCCTGGCCCTTGCCCTTGGCAATCGACATGGCGAGCGTTGCGAGTTGCCCTTCGAGCTCCATGTTTTGCTTGGCGAAAGCCCGCATGATTTTGGATTCCTGGGGGCCGCCAGCGAGCAAAGCGGAGGTGAATCCATGGATGTGATCGAGGCGGACCAGGGTGCGCTCGCCATTGGTGATCGCGTTGTCGAGGAAGTCCTCGTTCTTGATCCCGCGGGCGAATGCGGCCAGGTTGTCATCGATGCTGGTGGGCAGATAGCGCCCTAGAGCACCGCCGACCACGCGATCCCAGGTTTTGGGGAATTCGTCCACCGACTCCATGGTGCTGATGGCGTCCAGGCCTTCGTCCACCAGGTTTTCCAGGCGCTTGAGGTCGGGGAACTGGGTGCGGAAGCCTTTCACGGTCAAGCGAGCGGAGCCTTCAACGGCTTTGATACGTTCCACGCTGGCGCGCGTGCTGGCGAAGACCGTGGCGAATTGGGCGTCGGTTTCGGCCCGGTCAAATGCTTGGTTGTGCTGGCGGATCTCGTTCACCCCGGTCAGGAGAGCACTGCCCTCGCGGGTGAGCACGCCGGCCACCTCTTTGACCTGCTCGGCCATTTGCGCGGCCTGGGCGCCGAGGCCTCCACCGCCTTCCACGGAAGCTGTCGAAGCGGCCAAACGTTTCTTGATAGCCACAAAGTCAGGATGGTTCTCATCGAATTGCCCCTTGTGCCACTCCATGATTTTATTCATCTCCTTCTTGGCAGCCTCCAATGAAGATTTGGCATGTTTCAACTCGCTCTTTTCGATCCAGCTAACGACCTCATCGAGGCTGGTTGTGATCGTTGCGATGCGGCGCGCGACCTTGCCGTTCAGCGCCTTGGCAGCTCCACCCTTTTTGGCGGCCGGCTTCTTAGCGGGTTGTTTTTTGTCAGCGGGCGCGCTGCCCGTGACCTTGGCGGTCGATGCCCCCAGACGTTTCRTCAGCGCGACGAAATCAGGATGCTTCTCATCGAATTTGCCCCCGTACCAACTGTGGATTTTGCCCATCTCCGCGGTTGCGGCCTTCAGTGATTTCCTGGCAGCCGCCACGTCCTTCTTAGCGAGTGCGCTGTCCACGTCATTCAACTTCGCCCCCACGGTATCCATGCGGCGCACCACCTTATTGGGCAGATCGCCAAGGACTAGGCTACTGGGCGGAGTCAAAAGAGGCTCAGCCATGGCGGCCTGGACGCGGCCCGGGGTTACGAGCAGGGTGAATGAAAACAAAGTTCCAAGGGTGAGCGCCTTGGTGATCTGGCTTTGAGGATACATGGGACCGTATGTGCTTGAGGAAATGGAGGCCCCAAAGGGGGCTCAACCTTCAAGGCGTAAAGGCGCCCAAAAAGCCGACAAGGAAAACGATCTAGAATGCTGTTAAAACAAGCAGGCCCCCGGACGGTGAAGTCCGGGGGCCTGTTGAGCTTGGAAGCGGGTCTAGGACCTACTTCTTGAGGCTACGAATGAAGGTGACCAAGTTGTTGAGGTCGTCGCCTTTGATGTTGGGGTAAGCAATCATTGCAGCCGACATGCCGTGGGMGGTGCCGCCTTCGGTGATGACCTGCTTGAGGCTCTCATCGGAGGTCTCGGACTGCCACTTGGCGTCGGAGTAGTTGCGGGGCTTGGGGTCCAAAGCTGCGGCGGCTGCGCCGTCGCCGGTTCCGGTTTCACCATGGCATGCTGAGCAAGAGTTGTCGGTGAAAACTTTTTGGCCAGCGGCGACTGCTGCGGGATCAAGGGTGACGGCGGGCTCGTCAGAACCGCTGCAGGCAACGGGGAGGATTGCCATGAGGGCAATGATGAGATGTTTCTTCATAAGGTATGTACTGTTAAGAGAGGCAGTTACGGGGCGGATTCTAGCGCCTGAGGCCTCCCCATAGCCAATTCCTTCAAGATTCCTGGGCGAAATTTCCCGTTCTCCAAATCCGCGCTGCCGAATTCGATCCGCCCTGAATCGAATTTTACCTACCGACTGAAGCCAATTGGGGCGTCATGGCAATCCCCTCCCACAATCCAGGTTCGCCCGAACGCCCCCTGCGCTATGCTCTACCCCGTGAGAAGCTCCCCCTGTAAGAACGGCCTTAGAAACGCCGCCCTAGCCCTAACCATCCTCTTCAGCTCTGTCCCGCACCTGAGTGCGCATCCATCGTCCGGTCAGGAGCCGGTGGAACGCTTGGGCATCGAGCTGGCCGCCGTCACGAACGGTGCCAAACTCACATTCGGCGAGTTGGACGCGTWGCTATTGAGACGNAATGGCATGACCCCTGTGGGTCGCGCCGCCCTGCGCGAGATCATCGACCTCAAGGTGCTCGGGCACTTGGCTAAAGAACGCGGCGTGGTCATCTCCCAAGCCCAACTCAACCGCCGCTGGTCGAAGATCGAGAAAGAGGTGGTCGAGAGCGGCCAAGCCGCGGACATGGCGGAGTTCCTGGAAGCCAGCGGCGTCGACCGCGAGACTTTCGGCCGCTACCTTCGACTGTCCCTGATCCAAGAGAACCTGGCCCTCAAGGCTCTGGGCCTGCCCGAGGGATCCGAGATCAACGCTGAGCAACAGAAGCTCTGGCTGGAATCGGAAATGGAGACCTTGGGTTACGAGGAGCAACCCTCCTTCTGGGAAGGCGGCCTGGTTTGCAAGGTCGGCCCCATCACCGTCAGCACCCTGGAATTCGGCGAGCACTTGCGCGACCAACTGGAAGTGGCTGACGTGCGACAAGCCTGCTACGAAGCCCTGCTGCACAAGAAGATCCGAGCGCGCTTCCCCGACCTGTCTCCCAACGCGGAAGCCAAGGCCATCGAGCACGAGATCAACCTGCGCCGCAAGGATGTGGAAGCCAACGAACGCTACAAGGGCGTCAAGTACGAGGACCTCTTGCAGTCCCAAGGCCTCAGCATCACTTCCCTGCAAATGGACCCCGCCCTGCGCTCCTCCGCCCTCTCCCGCTTGTGGGTCGACCGCACCTGCGACGACAAGTGCCTGCGCGAATTCTACGAATCCGAACGCGACAACTTCGATGGGCACTTTGGCGAAGGGGTAGAGACCTACGCCATCATGCTCAAGGCCGCCAAGCTCAAGAACGACCTAAACCCGCGCACTTTTGAGGAAGCGGAAGCGACCCTGCAAGAGTTGCGCGGCGACATCAAGAACCTGGACGACTTCAAGCGACTCGCCGGCCTGCGCACCGAAAACGTGCAAGCGCGCGCATCAGGCGGGTTGGTTGGCTGGGTCCGGCACCGCACCGCTGGGGTGGACCCCGCCCTGCGCCAGGCGGTTTGCACCAGCCTGGACGCCACCCCCGGCGAACTTCAAGGTACGATCATCGGCCCCGTGCGCGTGGCCGGTGGCGTGGTCCTGATCGGCCTCGGGAAGCGGGCTCCTGCCCCGACCTGGGAAGTCATGTCCGGCAACGTGCACCGCGAAATGCGCCGACGTTTCATGATCGAACAACTGCCCACCATCGAGTTCGAATGCTGGTTGAGCTCCAACTAAGCGCCTCCATCGTACACCCCCTTCCCCCCAACGATTCCCCACCATGCTGATCGCCAAGGTCGTCGGTAGCGTCGTCGCTACCCAAAAGGATGAAAAGCTCGCGAACACCAAGTTGCTCGTGCTGCAGATCCACAATCACAAGAACGAACCCCAAAACCAGTACGTGGTCGCCGTGGATTCGGTCGGCGCCGGAACTGGGGACATCGTGCTGTACGCGGCGGGCTCCAGCGCGCGCCAGACCGAAATCACTAAGGATCGCCCCTGCGATGCGGTCGTCATGGCCATCGTGGACTCCTGGGACATGGAAGGCACCGACGTCTTCCAAAAATGGAGCGAGGGCTGATATGTATTTGGCCCGGGTGACAGGACGTTTGGTGGCCACGGTGATCTCACCGGGGCTTGCGGGTGTGCGATTGCAATGGATCCAACCGATCGACGAAAAGGGTGAGCCCATGGGCTCCCAACAGGTGGCCTGCTCGGCCATCGACAGCGGCCCGGGCGACCTGGTCGAGTTCGTGGATGGCCGCGAGGCGGCGGTGGCTTTACCGGGTGAAACCTTCGTGCCCGTGGACGCCACTATAGTGGGTTACGTGAGCCAAGCGGTTTGCGGCGACCTGGACCTGGCTAAGGAGAACGCCTGATGTTTTTAGCAGAGGTCATTGGCACGGTCGTCTCCCCCATCTCGGTCCCCGAGTTGCAAGGCCGCACGCACTTGATGGTGCGACCGGTCACGCCCGAGGGTAAGGTCATGGGCAAGACCAAAATCGCCATCGATTCGATCGGCGCGGGCGTGGGCGACCGGGTCTTGGTCGTCGACGAAGGCGGTAGCGCGCGCCAGATTCTGGACGATCCGGAGGCTGGCATTCGCACGGTCATCCTGGGTTTTGTGGACTCCGTTTCCATGCACGGGGAGACCGTGTACGACCACCGGGCCTGAATATGAGTGAATCCACATGGAGCGCTGAAGAAACGCGCCTGCGACAGAGTCTTTGCCGTATTGGAGCCCTCTGCTACGAGCGCGGAACCATCGCCGCCGCCGACGGCAACCTGTCCGCCAAGCTTTCCGACGGCACGATCCTGATCACGCCCACCGGCGCCATGAAGGGTTTTTTGCAACCCGGCCACATGGCCAAGATCGACACTGATGGGCGCGTACTCGACGACGGGCCCAAGCCTTCGAGCGAAGCCGGAATCCACCTGGTCGTCTACCAAGAACGGCCGGAGATCCAGGCCGTCATTCACGCGCACCCGCCCCATGCTGTGGCACTGACCGTGGCGGACATCGACATGCAGATGCCGATCATCCCGGAGATCATCGTTTCGATCGGTGGCATTCCCACGGCGCCGATCGGCACGCCCGGAACGCCGGAGTTGCCCGAGACCATCCGCAAGATCATCCGCTGCTCCGATACCGTGATCATGAAAAACCACGGGTCGGTCACCCTGGGCAGCAACCTGATGGACGCCTACAAGAAGCTCGACATGCTCGAGCACACCGCGCGCATTYTGTGGCTAGCSCAYACCGCCCGCGGCGGCCTCACGCCYYTGCCCCCGGARGCCGTGGARAAGATGCTAGCCACCCGCAAAATGTTGGGTATTACGACCCCCAACACCCTAGAGAACAACTGCGGCCGCGATTGACCCCACCCCGAGGATGGGTGCTGCCGCAGTTTATCCGAGGATGAATGGTGCCGCAGATTATCCATCCACCTGCAAGAACGCTCAC